>PWWF01000290.1 GCA_003561595.1 Paracoccaceae bacterium
CGCGGCTTTCGGCAGAGTTTCCCGCCCCTGTCCCTGCCGAGTTCCTGCCCGCGCTTTATCACGCCAGCCCCGACACGATGTTGCGCATTCTGCGCAACGCACAGGCGCGGACGGTCATGATGATCGGCCATAACCCCGGCATCGCGGGCTTTGCCGCCGAGCTTGTGGCGGCGCGCCCCGTGCATGAGGGGTTTGCCCGCTACCCGACATGCGCGACGCTGGTGGTGGATTTCGCCGCGCCCGACTGGTCGGAACTGCAGCCCGGCACCGGCGTGGTTCAGGATTTCATCGTGCCGCGAGAGTTGGAATGACAACCACGCGTCGCGACCACGGCGGCAATATCGACGCTGCGCGCGCCCGTTTCGGGGGCGAGGGGTGGATTGACCTCTCCACCGGTATCAACCGCCAGCCCTATCCGGTCCCTGCGCTGCCCGTCCATGTCTGGACCGATCTGCCCACCGCATCGGCTCAGGTCGCGCTGATGGCGCAGGCCCGCGCGGCGTTCGGTACATCGGCACCGGGGCTGGCCCTGCCCGGCGCGCAGGCCGCGATCCAGATGCTGCCGCGTCTGGGCGCGACCGGGCAGGCGCGGGTCATTGCGCCGACCTATAACGAACACGCGGCCTGCCTGCGGGATGCAGGCTGGCAGGTGGACGAGATGGGCGACCTGCATTCACTGGCCGGGGCCGATCTGGCCGTGGTGGTGAACCCCAACAACCCCGATGGCCGGCAATACGACCCGGCCGATCTGCACGCCCTGTCGCGTCAGGTCGGGCGGCTGATCGTGGATGAAAGCTTTTGCGAGACGACACCCGCGCTGTCGCTTGCGGCACAGGCCGATGACCGGCTGGTCGTGCTGCGATCCCTGGGCAAGTTCTGGGGGCTGGCCGGGCTGCGACTGGGCTTTGTCTTTGCCGGGGACGAAGTGACCGAGGCGTTGGCGCGCATGGCGGGGCCATGGCCTGTCAGCGGGGCGGCGCTGGAGTTGGGGCGCATTGCGCTGGCCGATACCGGATGGCGCGCGGACACGCTGGCGCGGTTGCAGCAAGAGGCCGCACAGATGGACGCCCTTGCCACGGCCATCGGCTGGCATCTGGTCGGCGGCACGGCGCTGTTTCGGACCTATCACACCCAAGATGCGCTGGCCGCGCAGGAGCGGCTGGCCCGCCACCGGATATGGAGCCGCGCTTTTCCCTATTCCGCCCACTGGCTGCGGCTGGGGCTGCCGGGCAATGCGGCGGAATGGGATCGCCTGTCAGCAGCGCTGCCCGACTGCGCGGGCGCGCGCCCCTCAGCCCAGCGCCATGCTGACGGCTGATTCCGGCAATTCCTCATCAAAGCAGCGCTGGTAGAACTCGGCCACGGTCTTGCGCTCCAGCTCATCGCATTTGTTCAGGAAGGACAGGCGGAACGCATAACCCACCGACCGGAAGATACGCGCATTCTCGGCCCAGTTGATGACTGTCCGGGGCGACATGACCGTGGACAGATCGCCATTCATGAAGGCCGTGCGCGTCAGGTCCGCGACCGTGACCATCTGGCTGATCTCCTGCCGGCCCTTGGCAGTATTGTAGGCCGGGTTCTTGGCCAGAACGATGGCGGTTTCGGCATCATGGCTCAGGTAGTTCAGCGTGGCCACAAGCGACCAGCGGTCCATCTGCGCCTGGTTGATCTGCTGCACCCCGTGATAGAGGCCCGTGGTATCCCCCAGACCGACCGTGTTGGCCGTGGCGAACAGGCGGAAACTGGGATGCGGGGTGATGATTTCATTCTGGTCCAGCAGCGTCAGCTTGCCGTCATGTTCCAGCACGCGCTGGATCACGAACATCACATCCGGGCGGCCCGCATCATATTCATCGAACACAATCGCCACCGGGTTGCGCAGCGCCCAGGGCAGAATGCCTTCCTGAAACTCGGTCACCTGCACGCCGTCGCGCAGCTTGATCGCATCCTTGCCGATCATGTCGATCCGGCTGATATGGCTATCGAGATTGACGCGCACGGCAGGCCAGTTCAGCCGCGCGGCGACCTGTTCGATATGGGTGGATTTGCCCGTGCCGTGATAGCCCTGGATCATCACGCGACGGTTATAGGCAAAGCCCGCCAGAATCGCGAGTGTGGTGTCGGGGTCGAACTTGTAGGTCGGGTCAATCGCGGGCACCCGGTCCGATGCTTCGGCAAAGCCCTTCACCTTCATGTCGGAATCGATGCCAAAGACATCGCGCACAAGGATGTCTTCGGTTGGTTTGTTCGCTGCCGTCATATCGTCGTCCCGCATATATCCATCCTGTTGCGCCTGTCAGGGCGCACACATTGCCCGCCCCATCTGGAACATATCCGCCTTGGGTGCAAGGGAAAGGGCCTAGTCTGGCGCCACCCACAGGGCCTCCAGCCCGTGGAAATGGAAAATATCGGCATAGACGGGCGGCGCTGTCAGCCGCAGGCGCGGCAACCGCTGGGTCAGCACGCCCAGCGCGCCGTGCAGCTCCAGCCGGGCAAGGGGCGCGCCAAGGCAGAAATGCAGCCCCGCGCCAAAGGCCAGATTCGGCTTGGCGATACGCGCAGGGTTGAACCCGTCGGGCTGATCCCAGTGGCGCGGGCAGCGATTTGCGGCGCCGAGCAGGCAGGCCAGTTGCGTGCCCTTGGGGATGATGCGACCCATGACGTCGATATCCTCGTAAGCCCAGCGTGTGAACAGATGGAGCGGCGGGTCGTAACGCAGGCATTCCTCGATCAGCGCATCACTCGGCTGGGCCGGGTAATGGCCCGTCTGCAACAGCGTCTTGACCGCATTACCCAGCGAATGGACCGTCGCCTCATGCCCGGCATTCAAGAGCAGGATACAGGTCGAGATCATCTCATCGGTGGAGAGCTTCGCGCCATCTTCCTCGGCGGCGATCAGATGGGTGATCAGATCGTCGCGCGGGTCCGCGCGGCGCCGGTCGATATAGTCGCGCAGAAAGGCCACGAAATCATTGGTGGCGGCGACGGCAAGCTCTTCCTCCGCGCGGCTGCGCCCGGCGCGATACATGGCCACCATCGCATGTGACCAGCGCAGCAGGTCCGGCGCCATGGATTCGGGCACACCCAGCAACCGCGCAATGATGATGACCGGAAGCGGCTGGGCAAAGCGGTCGATCAGATCGAACGGGCCACCCGGCAGATCGTCGATCAGCCGATGGGCCAGCGCGTCAATCTCTGGCGCCAGCCCCGCGATCCGGCGCGAGGTGAAAGCCCGCAGCACCAGCCCGCGCAGACGGGTGTGGCGCGGGGGTTCCAGTTCCAGCATGGAATGCGCCTCGACCGCGTAGAAGGGGGCAAGATGCGCGGGGTGTTCCTGCGGCTCGGGCGGGGTGCGCCCGAAGCGGCGATCGCGCAGAATGGCATTCGCGCTGGCATGGCTGACAGCACAGGGCATGTTGTATTCGTGCCACCAGACCAGCGGACCCAGCGCGCGCATCCGGTCATAGGCGGCATAGGGATCTTGCACAAATCCTGCATCGCGCAGGTTCTGGCCGAATTCAGGCAATGCAAGAGGATTGCTACTCAAGTTTTTGCCACCGCGTCCAGAATCCGCGCCCATGACCGGATGCCACGGTGAAAGCTGTCCAGGTCATACTTTTCATTTGGCGAGTGTATCTGGTCATCATCCTTGGCAAAGCCCACCAGCATCGAATCCATATCAAGGATGGATTTGAAATAGCCCGCAATCGGGATCGACCCGCCAGAACCGACAAAGGCCGCCGGTTTGGGCCATTCCGCGCTCAGCGCCTGACGCGCGGCCTCGAACGCGGGGTGTGCGGTTTCCATGACCGATGCGGGCGAGGCGCCATGCTCGACAAACTCGACCGAGCAATCCGCGGGCACCCGCGCCCGCACAAAGTCGCGGAAGGCGTCGCGCAGCGCGTGGGGGTCCTGCTGGCCCACCAGCCGGAAACTGACCTTGGCTGATGCCCGCGCGGGCAGCACGGTCTTGAACCCCGCGCCGGTATAGCCCGAGATCATGCCGTTGATCTCGCATGTCGGGCGCGCCCAGATCATCTCCAACGCGCTGCGCCCGGCCTCTCCGGCGGGGTGTTGCAGCCCGACCGCGCCCAGAAACGCCTGCGGGTCGAACCCCAGCGCGTCCCATTGCGCGCGGATTTCATCGTCGATGTCAGCCACCCCATCGTAGAAGCCCGGCACCATGATGCGCCCCTGATCGTCATGCAGATCGGCCAGAATACGCGCCAGCACGCGCGCCGGGTTCATGGCTGCACCGCCGAACATGCCCGAATGCAGGTCGCGATCCGGCCCCTGGATGATGATCTCTTCGCCCAGCAGGCCGCGCAGCATGGTCGTGATCGCCGGTGTCTGCGCGTCAAACAGGCCTGTATCGCAGATCAGCGCCAGATCGGCGCGCAGCGCGTCGCGATTCGCCCTCAGATACGGCACCAGCGAGGGCGAGCCGCTTTCCTCTTCTCCTTCCAGACAGAAGGTCAGCTTGACCGGCAGGCTGCCATGCACCGCAACCCAGGCGCGACAGGCTTCAACAAAGGTCATCAACTGCCCCTTGTCATCCGACGCGCCGCGCGCCCGGATCACTTTTCCGTTTGGCGTGTCCTGCAGTTCCGGCTCGAAGGGCGGGCGGTCCCACAGGTCCAGCGGATCCACCGGCTGCACGTCATAATGGCCGTAGAACAACAGATGCGGCCCGTAGTCTGATCCGCCTTGCGCGACGACCATCGGATGGCCCGCCGTCTCATCCGCGCGCGCAGAAAACCCAATGCTGTCAAGGTCCTGCACCAGCCAGTCCGCCGCGCGGGCGACATCGCCATCATGCGCCGGGTCGGTCGAGATGGAGGGGATGCGCAGGAAATCATACAGCCGATCAAGACTTTGGGGCAGGTCCTGATCTATCCGGGACAGAACAGCATCGAGATCGTGGGACATCTGGGGTTCCTTCTGACAATGACGGTCGCAACGTAACAGAGCGTTCCGGGCTGTCCAGAACTGTTGAAACAGTTATAAACACAACAAATGCTTACGAATCCGGAGGTTCACATGCTCAGAACAGTCATCCCCGCGCTTGCGCTGGCCGGCGCTGCCAATGTTGCAGCGGCGCAGGAGGTCGAGCAATACGACCTGCAGGATGCCAGTGTCTCGGTCATCCTGCACCCGTTCCTGACTGCGGATGAGGCAGCTATCCTGCGCACCGTCGGCCAAAGCCCCGAAGCGCTGGAGCTGTTCGTGCCCGAGACCGGCCGATATGCCGCGCTTGCCGTGGCGCCGGATGAGGGCTTCGTCCGCGATGGCATCCCGGTCGAATCGGCCGTGGCAATCGGCGATCTGCCCGATCTGGAAGAAGCGCGCGCCGCCGCGCTGGAAGGGTGCAATGCCGTCCGCAATGGCGGCGAGGAATGCGCCATCGTGCTGGAAGTGACACCGCAATGACGCGCTCTGGGCGGGGCAGGGCAGTCGCGACCTCGGCTCTCATGATCGGCCAGATCGCGACACGCAGTCGCGGTCACTATCCAGAGATATTCAAAATACAGGATTTGATCTAAGTCATGTCCAGAGGTTTTGCTGTCTGGGTAAGACTAAGGAATAGGCACTGTGTGATTGCCCTGTCGGGCGGAACCGTTTAACCAATCACGGACTCACCCAGCTGGTTGGCGAGGAGAAGGTCTTGGACTACGCTGCTGCACTTGATGTTGCCCTGAATCGTTTGCACGACGAAGGGCGCTACCGGACGTTCATCGATATCGAGCGTCGCAAGAACCATTTTCCGCGCGCAGTCTGGACCCGTCCTGACGGGCAGCAGCAGGATATCGTGGTCTGGTGCGGCAACGACTATCTGGGCATGGGCCAGAACCCTGCGGTTCTGGATGCGATGCACGAAGCGCTTGATTCGACAGGCGCCGGATCGGGCGGCACGCGCAACATTTCCGGCACCACGGTCTATCACCGACGGCTGGAGGCCACGCTGGCCGATCTGCACCAGAAAGAGGCCGCGCTGATCTTTACCTCGGCCTATATCGCCAATGATGCCACGCTTTCGACCCTGCCCAAGCTGTTTCCCGGTCTGATCATCTATTCCGACGCGCTGAACCATGCCTCGATGATTGAAGGGGTGCGCCGCAATGGCGGGGCCAAGCGCATCTTCCGCCACAACGATGTCGCCCATCTGCGCGAACTGATCGAAGCCGATGATCCCGCCGCGCCCAAGCTGATCGCCTTTGAATCGATCTATTCGATGGATGGCGATTTCGGCCCGATCAAGGAAATCTGCGACCTGGCCGACGAGTTCGGCGCGCTGACCTATATCGATGAGGTCCACGCCGTCGGCATGTACGGCCCGCGTGGCGCGGGCGTGGCCGAACGTGACGGGCTGATGGACCGGATCGACATCATCAACGGCACGCTGGCCAAGGCTTATGGCGTGATGGGCGGCTATATCGCGGCATCTGCCAAGATGTGCGACGCCGTGCGGTCCTATGCGCCCGGCTTCATTTTCACGACCTCGCTGCCGCCTGCGGTTGCCGCCGGTGCCGCCGCATCTGTCGAACATCTGAAAACCGCGCAGCATCTGCGCGACAAGCAGCAGGAACATGCCAGCATCCTGAAATTGCGCCTGCGCGGGCTGGGCCTGCCGATCATCGATCATGGCAGCCATATCGTCCCGGTGCATGTGGGCGATCCGGTGCATTGCAAGCTGATTTCCGACATGTTGCTGGAACGTCATGGCATTTATGTGCAGCCGATCAACTTCCCCACAGTGCCGCGCGGCACTGAACGGCTGAGGTTCACGCCCTCGCCCGTGCATAATTCGCGGATGATTGCTGATCTGGTGCGCGCCATGGATGGACTATGGTCGCATTGTGCGCTAAATCGCGCCGAAATATCGGCATAGCGTCGGTTACCGCTTCATTTTCACAAAAATATCGCTACTGTGTGAACAGGCTGCCACGCGGGCGAACCGCGGTCAGACCTAAAAGGCGGGAAAACTTCGGCGGTATCGGGGGCGGGCAATGAGATGGTTCAGCAGCAAGCCTGAACAGGATGACCAGCAAACACAGGGGCGCTCGACAATCACGTTTGACGAGCTTGAAGTGTCACTCGGTGACCTGATGCGGGGCGAGCGCGCGACGCTTGGCAAATCCCTGCTCGATGTTCAGCGGGAACTGCATATCCGGGCAACCTATATCGCCGCGATTGAAGCGGGCGATCTGTCCGCGTTCGAGGCGGCGAGCTTCGTCGCGGGCTATGTGCGCTCCTACGCGCGCTATCTGGGGATGGACCCGGATTGGTGCTATAGCAAATTCTGCGCCGAAACCGGCTTTGCCGTGTCGCCCGAGCTCAGTCGCTCCAGCGGCAGCAGCACTGGTGTCAGTGTTGCCGAAACCGGGGCCAACCGCGAATTTTCACAAGGGCTTTTGTCGCGCACACGCCTGGCCGATGACCCCGATCCCATCTGGCGCCGCATCGACCCTGTCGCGGTCGGCTCGATCACCGTGATGCTGTTCCTGATTCTGGGTGTGGGGTTTGGCGGCTGGACTGTCATGCGTGAATTGCAGCGCGTCAACCTTGCCCCCGCCGACCAGTCGCCAGAGGTTCTGGCCGATTTCGACCCCGCCCTGGCCAGCGCAACGCCCCGGCTGGACCCGGATGAGGATAGCGGCCTGCGGTTCAACCAGTCCGGCGCTGACGACACGAGCTTTGCGCAAGGCATCGTGCGCGACTACCGCCCTGAAGCGCTGGACGTGCCGGAAATCGTGTCACGTGATGGCCCCATCGCCTCGATCAACCCGCGCGAAAGCGCTCCGGATCTGGAAGCAACGGATGTTCGTTCGGCCATCGCCTCGGCGCTGGCAGAGGTCGAGGCGATCGACGTGACCCCCGGCGGCGACACAAACACAACGCGCGTCACGCAGGACGGGCCCGCGCAACTGGAACTGCTGGCTGTGCGCCCAAGCTGGATTCGCGTGCGCGGCGCCGATGGCACGATCCTGTTCGAAAAGGTCCTGGATGCGGGCGAGCGTTACACCGTGCCGCAATCCGAAGCGCCGCCAACCCTGCGCGCGGGCAATTCCGGGTCGGTCTATCTGCTGGTGGATGGCACGCCTTTCGGCCCGACGGCACCGGGGGCGCAGGTCGTCGATCAGATCGCCCTCTCTCCCGAAGCGGTGGTCGAACGCTTTGTTCAGGCTGATCTGGGTGGCGACAGCGATCTGCGCGAATTTGTCGATGTGGCAGAGGTTGAGGACTGAACCATCACGTTCCGGTGATTCGCAGCAACAGTGGTCCCCGATACGCCTTTGTAATGCTAGTATGACAGGGTAGTTCTTCACATGCCCGCGCCCACTTGCGCGGGCTTTTTTTCATCTGTGTCCGAATACCAGTGCGGTTGCCGCAAGCCCGTCTTTCGCTTATGTCTCGGATCAGCAGCGGCAGACAAGGGCAGGCGCGCAGATGGATCATAACCACATCCGACCCTGGCGGAATATCGAACGTCGCAAATCCCGACAGATCATGGTCGGCTCGGTGCCTGTGGGGGGCGACGCGCCCATCACGGTCCAGACCATGACCAATACCGACTCGGGCGATGCGGCCGCCACCATACGGCAGGTCATCGCCTGCGCCGAGGCCGGGGCCGATATCGTCCGCGTCTCGGTCCCGGATACGGATGCCAGCCGCGCCCTGCGAGAGGTCGTGCGCGAAAGCCCCGTGCCCATCGTGGCCGATATCCATTTCCACTACAAACGCGGGATAGAGGCCGCCGAAGCCGGTGCTGCCTGCCTGCGCATCAACCCCGGTAATATTGGCGATGCGACCCGCGTGCGCGAGGTCATCAAGGCCGCGCGCGACAATAACTGCTCCATCCGGATCGGCGTCAATGCAGGCTCGCTGGAGCGGCACCTGCTGGAGAAATATGGCGAACCTTGCCCCGATGCGATGATCGAGTCGGGCCTCGACCATATCCGTATCCTGCAGGACAACGACTTTCACGAATTCAAGATCAGCGTGAAGGCGTCGGATGTCTTTCTGGCCTCTGCCGCCTATATGGGGTTGGCCGAGGCGACGGATGCGCCCATCCATCTGGGCATCACCGAAGCGGGCGGCATGATTTCCGGCACTGTGAAATCCGCCATCGGTCTGGGCAATCTGCTGTGGATGGGCATTGGCGACACGATCCGCGTCTCGCTCTCGGCCGACCCGGTGGAAGAGGTCAAGATCGGCTATGAGATCCTGAAATCGCTGGGCCTGCGCCATCGCGGCGTCAATATCATCTCTTGCCCGTCCTGCGCGCGGCAGGGGTTTGACGTGATCAAGACCGTCAGCATCCTTGAAGAGCGGCTGGCCCATATCAAGACGCCGATGTCGCTCTCGATCATCGGCTGCGTCGTCAACGGCCCCGGCGAGGCGCTGATGACCGATGTCGGCTTTACTGGCGGTGGCGCCGGGTCCGGCATGGTCTATCTTGCCGGCAAGCAGAGCCACAAGATGAGCAACGACCAGATGATCGACCACATCGTCGAACAGGTCGAACGGAAGGCCGAAGAGATCGAGGCGACGACGACACAGGCCGCCGAGTAACCCGCTTTGCCCGAATTTGCGGGCAAAGCTCCCGGACATAAAGCTGAAATGGCTTCCGGGGATCGGCTCTCAAAACCGCCCCCTGCAATGCTTTCGCGCGGCACCACCCGGCGCCCAGCTTCCGCATCTTCATCTTTGCCCAAATATCCCGGGGGGAGTTGCCATTGTCGCGCCATTGGTCCGCGAGACAATGGCGACGCGGGGGGCAGCGCCCCCCACACCACGCTTCAGCCGCCGACTTCGGCCAGCAATTGCGCGTTCCCGCCCGAAGCGGTCGTGTCCACGCACAGATGCCGTTCATTCAGCACATGCCCGGCATCGGGCCAGTCAGTGATCAGCGGCACGATTGCGCCATCGCGCCGCGCCAGCGCACGACCGGTTTCGCGTGCGGCGTCAGGCGCGCCCCAGAAGATCACACCGCTGAACCCGTCAAGCTCTTCCAGCCCCTCGGGCAGGCCGGGCAATTCGATCGCCTGCCCCCCCAGCGCGCGCACGGCCTGTGCCTGCGTCTTGGCGAGTTCCGCGCCGGGGCCGCAGCATAGAAGCGGCGCGCGGGGATGTGCGCTCAGGCGGTTGGCCTCTCCGGTCGGGCCGGGCATGTCCTGCACCGGCGGCTGCGCAGGCAGCGCACTCTTGCGCAGCGCGGCCTCCAGCTGATTCTTGGGCACGGGGTCAGCCTGCGCGTCACTCTCATCCGCGGGCTGGCGGGTGAAGCGCGTGACATAATGCGGCCCGCCCGCCTTGGGGCCAGTTCCCGACAGCCCTTCGCCGCCAAAGGGCTGGCTGCCCACCACCGCCCCGATCTGGTTGCGATTGACATAGACATTGCCGACATCCACGCGTTCGACCACATGCTGCACGCGGGAATCGATGCGCGTATGCAGACCAAAGGTCAGCCCGTAGCCCGTGGCATTCACATCCGCCAGCACGCGGTCCAGATCCTTCGCCTTGAAGGTCGCCAGATGCAGCACCGGCCCGAACACCTCGCGCTCCAGCGCCTGGATGCCCGGCACGCCGATCACGACCGGCGCGACAAAGCGCCCGTCACCCGGCGCGGCCAGTTCATGCAGCACCTGCCCATCTGCGCGGGCCTGTGCCACATAGGCGGTGATCCCGTCCTGTGCCTCGGCATCGATGACGGGGCCGACATCGCAGGTCAGATCCCACGGATCGCCCAGCCGCAGCTCATCCATCGCGCCGAACAGCATCTTCTGGAACTCGTCGGCCACATCCTCCTGCACATAGAGGCAGCGCAGCGCCGAGCAGCGTTGCCCCGCCGACTGAAAGCTTGACGCCAGCACATCGCGCACCGCCTGTTCCGGCAGGGCCGTGCTGTCCACGATCATCGCGTTCAGCCCGCCCGTTTCGGCGATGAGCGGCGCGCCGGGGGCCAGATGCTCGGCCATCGCGGTCTGGATCACGCGCGCTGTCTCGGTCGAGCCGGTAAAGGCCACGCCATTCACCCGCGCATCCGATGTCAGCGCCGCGCCGACCGTTGCGCCGTCGCCGGGCAGCAGTTGCAGCACATCGCGCGGCACACCGGCCTCATGCAGCAATTGTGTCGCGCGCCATGCGATCAGCGGGGTCTGTTCCGCAGGTTTGGCCAGCACGCCATTGCCCGCCGCGAGCGCCCCCGCGATCTGACCGGTGAAGATGGCCAGCGGAAAATTCCATGGGCTGATGCAGACAAACAGCCCGCGGGCGGGGTGCGCCAGATCAGGGGCCTGCGCGGCGTAGTAGCGCAGAAAATCCACAGCCTCGCGCAACTCGCCGACCGCGTCGGCCTGCGATTTCCCGGCCTCGCGTGCCAAGAGGGCGAACAATTCGCCGAAATGCTGCTCATAAAGCTCCGCCGCCCGGCGCAGCACATCCGCGCGCAGCGTGGCATCATCCCCCCAGGCGCGCGCATGGTCCAGCGCGGCAGCGACATCCTGGGGTGTGGCCGGGGTCACGCGGCCCAGACGGTCCTCGGGGTTCGCCGGGTTCGTCGCAGACTGCGCATTGCCGCCAGAGGTATCGGTCGCCAGCAATGGCCCGGCGGCATATTCCGTGCTGCGCCATGGCGCGCGCGCCTGCGCGATCTCTTCCAGATCGGCGGCGGCGGTCAGGTCCCAGCCGCGCGCATTGCGCCGACCCGCGCCGAACAGATCCGGCCCGCGCGTGATTTTGGGGTTCGGGCCGCTACCCTGCGCCTCGAGCGCGGCAAAGGGGCAGGTCGCGACCTCTGCAGGGGGGACATTCTCATCCACGATCTGGTTGACAAAAGACGAGTTTGCCCCGTTCTCCAGCAGCCGGCGCACCAGATAGGCCAGCAGGTCCTTGTGCGCGCCCACAGGCGCGTAGATCCGGCAGCGTGTGCCTTCGCCGCGCATCACCAGATCATGCAACTGCTCGCCCATGCCATGCAGGCGCTGGAATTCGTAATCCAGCGCGCTCACCCCGGTCTGGGCCGCGATCTCCAGCACGGTGGCGACAGTATGCGCGTTATGGGTGGCGAATTGCGGGTAGATCCGCTTGTGCCAGCCCATCAGCTTGCGCGCACAGGCGATGTAATTCACATCTGTTGCGTCCTTGCGGGTCAACACCGGAAACCCGTCCAGCCCCATGACCTGCGCGCGCTTGATCTCGGTGTCCCAATAGGCGCCCTTGACCAGCCGGACCATCAGCTTGCGGTCCAGCCCCTGGGCCAGCTCGCCCAGCCAGTCGATCGTGTCGGCTGCCCGCGGACCATAGGCCTGCACCACCACACCAAAGCCATCCCAGCCTTGCAGATCCGGGTCGCGCAGTACCTCGGCGATCACCTCGAGCGACAGGGCCAGACGGTCTGATTCCTCGGCATCGATATTGAAGCCCAGCCCCAACCCGGCGGCCAGTCGCGCCAGTTCGCGCAGGCGCGGGACAAGCTCGGTCATGACGCGGTCGCGCTGCGCGACCTCATAACGCGGGTGCAGGGCCGACAGCTTGACCGAGATGCCCGGGTTGGTGCGGATATCATTGCCGCTTGCGCGCGCGCCGATGGCCTTGATCGCCTGCGCATAGGCGCGGTGGTAGCGCTTTGCGTCATCCATCGTGCGCGCGGCCTCGCCCAGCATGTCGTAGGAATAGGAATAGCCGCGCGCCTCCATCTTCGCGGCGCGGGTCATCGCGGAGCCGATGCTTTCGCCCAGCACGAATTGCCGCCCCATTTCCTTCATCGCGCGCCCGACCGCGGTGCGGATCACTGGCTCGCCCAGTCGCTTGATTGCACCACGCAGCGCCTGTGCAGCCGTAACGCCGCGGTCATCCAGCACCCGACCGGTCAGCATCAGCGCCCAGGTCGAGGCATTGACCAGACTGGACGAGGATTTGCCCATATGCCGCCCCCAGTCCGAGGGCGCGATCTTGTCCTCGATCAGATCATCCATGGTTTCGGCATCAGGCACACGCAACAGCGCCTCGGCCAGACACATCAGGGCGATCCCTTCATCCGTGGACAGGCCGTATTCGGCCAGAAACACCTCCATCAAGCCTGGCGAGTCGCTCGTGCGGATATCTGTGACAAGCTGCGTCGCGCGGCGGGTAATCCGGCCGCGCGCGTCAGCGTCAAGCGCAGCGGTGGTTGTGGCCTCTGCCACGACCTGCGCCTCGTCGCGCAGGATGTCATGCGTGATCGATCGGGGGAGCGTTGCGGTCATGATGGCACACCTCTTGGCGGAATTTGCCCTGAGTATGGCAGAAAAGATTGTTACTTGTTGCCTGAAATGCCAAAAAGTCCGGGAATATCGGCCACAAAACCTGGAATCGGCAATACAATGGACCGCATCAGACTGGACAGTTTCGACCATGCCATTCTACGTCACCTCGCAGTCGAGGGGCGCATCAGCGTAACCGAACTGGCAACCCGAATCGGGCTGACAAAATCACCGACACAGGCGCGGCTGCGGCGGCTGGAAGAGCAGGGCGTGATCACGGGCTACCGCGCGCAGATCGACCCGCATGCCATAGATGCAGCCCATATCGCCTTTGTCGAGATCAAGCTGTCCGACACGCGCGAAGCCGCGCTGCGCGCGTTCAACGACGCCGTGCGCACTGTGCCAGAGATCGAGGAATGCCATCTGATCGCAGGCGCGTTCGACTACCTGCTGAAAGTGCGCAGCCGCGATATCGCCACCTATCGCCGGGTACTGGCCGAACATATATCCGGCCTGCCGCATATCACCTCGACCTCGACCCATGTGGTGATGGAGGCGGTCAAGGAAACCGGCACGCAACCGGCCTTCTAGCGCCGGCGCGCTGTCAGCAGCGGAAAGGGGCCGGCGCGCAGGGTCAGACTACCGTTCTGCCAGATATCAAAGCCGGTCGCCCCTTCCAGTGCATCAAGAAAGCGCAGTTCCAGATTGCTTTTGTTCGTGGGGCAGGCAAGCCGTGTGGTGCCCAGCTCGCGCAAGCTTAGCCGGTCATCCACGATTGTGGCGCGGCCCAGATAGCGATTGCAGGAAGTGCGCCCGGAAATCTGCGCGCCCGTAACCTGTAATGTCATGGCGGGCATGTCGGGGCCAAAGGGCACGCCGAACAGGCTTGTCACCTCCCATGTCGGACCGGCCAGCAGGTCGAGCGCATTGCCCCCGCAGCCATGCGCACCGCCGTCCAGAACGGGCTGGGCAAGCTGCACTTCCACCGGATAGAGCAGGTTGGTCACGGATGTGCGGCACGGGTTGTCATGCAAGCGCAGCTCCAGCCCGTCAGCGGCAATGCGGATCGTGCCATCGCGTGGTGCGGACATGCGCATGTCGCTGAAAATCTGCGTGTCCTCGGGCTGATCGGGCTGGGTCAGTTCTGCGTCATCCGCGCCCAGATGAAGGCGCCAAGAGCTGTCGGCGCCGGCAATCTGCATCGGCAGCACGGGGGCGAACAGCATCGGTCGGCAGGTGCCAAGGTCCTGCCCTGCAAGCGAAATCTCGGCGACATTGCCGCCAAAGGCCACGCGATTGCCGCCGCTGCCCAGATACACGTCGTCAACCTCGGACAGGGTCAGTTCTGCGGTCGTCCCGTCGGTGTCGGCGCGCAGCCCCCCATCGCCCCATGTCACTTGCACGATCTGCTGATCGGCACAGGCCCAGATATCGCTGAACCCGACTGCAAAGGCGCGGCGTAACGACAGGTCCAGATCGAAATCCCGCACCGAAATTTCCGATTTTGCGCTTTGGGCGACAACGCGCCCCTCGGTGACCAGCCCTGCCTGAATGCTGGCTGCATTCGTGGTCAGCGCGGGCAGGTCCAGCCGGGTGTTTGTGCTGCCCTCATCCACGCGTTCGCGCAGCGTGATCAGTGGCGTGCCTTCATCTGTGCGGATCAGGATAACGGCTTCGGACCCCAGTTCGGCGGCCTCGGACCAGCTCAGGCGTGTCTCGGCACTCTGCGCGGCGCCATCGGTCGCAAGAACCGGCAAGGCCAGCAAGGCAAGGGCAAAGCGCATCGCAACGCTCCATCAGGCAGATACTCGGAGTTCGTTACGCCAGCGGGCTGCGATGCAGCAAGCCCGTTTCAGATAAAAGTGATCATGGTTCAGGCGCGCTCGGCGTATTCGAAAGTCTCGGTATTCACGACGATATCCTCGTCCTGCCCGACAAAGGGCGGCACCAGCACGCGCACGCCATTATCCAGCAATGCAGGCTTGAAACTGTTGGCCGCCGTCTGTCCCTTGACCACGGGTTCGGTCTCGACAACCTTGCAGATCACTTTTTGCGGCAGCGAGACATTCAGCGGCTCTTCGCCATAATATTCCACAGTAACGGTCATGCCATCCTGCAGGAACGGGCGGCGTTCGCCCAGAATTTCGGCATCCAGCTCGACCTGCTCGAATGATTCCATGTCCATGACCACCAGACGGCCATCGGATTCATACAGAAACTGCTGATCCTTCTGTTCCAGCCGCACACGCTCGACCTTGTCATCCGACCGGAACCGTTCGTTCAGCTTGCGCCCGTCGCGCAGGTTCTTCATCTCGACCTGCGCAAAGGCACCGCCCTTGCCGGGTTTCACATGGCCGACCTTGACCGCCACCCACAGGCCGCCATCATGTTCCAGAACATTGCCGGGACGGATTTCATTTCCATTGATTCTGGGCATGTGCGACCCTTGCCTTGACCTTGAACCGAGATGCATCTCGCCTATATCGCGGGGATCGAACCGGCGCAAGAACCGTGTCGCGGGCGATAAGCTATGCGCCGGGCGCATAGGAGACATGCGCCTTTGACGTAGCGAATCAATAAGAAAAAGGCGTATGCCGGTTCGAGCGGTGAATGCAAGAGCAAGAACAAGGACTGAATGATGTTTGACGCAGCAGATGGAACGGCCTTTACGCATGAGCAAGGCGCACGCGCCCGCAAACTGTTTGCGGCCGTGGTACTGGCCGCTCTGGATGACGCGATCGCCGATGACAAGAAATACGGCAACGGCCCCGAGCAGATCGCCCGTTGGGCGCGCTCGCGCGATGGTCGCGAAGTGCTGAGCTGTGCGGGCATCGACCCCAATGAGCGTGTCGTCTCCGGTCTGATGGAATTCGTGGCCAAGGGTGTGCGCACCTCTGTCGCGCTGTCGCGCGAGGAAAGCGAACGGCGCAACGCAGCGGCGGCAGCCGAAGCGGCCTGATCGTCAGACCGCAACTATCAAAGGCCCCGCGCAACTATTTGCGCGGGGCCTTTGCTTTGCTCAGGCGGGGCTGGCAGGTCAGGGCTGTGCGGGCACGCCCAGATGCGCGGCCAGAAAATCCAGCCGGTCCTGCCCCCAGAACCGCGCCTCATCAGCGATGAAAAAGGGCAGGCCGAACACACCCGCGGCGACCCCCTCTTCCAGATTGCGGGGATAGATCTCTGCGCCCTGAATCATGCCGCTGAAGCTCAGCGCCGGGTCGAAACCGGTCGCGCTCAGGCAATCGCGGATCACCTCATCCTCTGCGATGTTGCGGTCCTCTTCCCAGCAGGCGCGGGTCAGCGCATGGACCAGCGGGCCGACATCGCCACCCGCTTCCTGCGCGGCGATGATGGCATAGGACGCGGGCGCCGGGTTGGTCGGGAAATGCGCGGGCCGCAGCTTCAGCGGCACCTGCAACCGCGCGGCCCAGCGTTCCAGTTCCTGCAACCGGTATGCCTGACGGCTTTCATGACGCTCGGCCAGCACCTTGCCCCCCGTGCGCTGGAACAGGGCCGTCGGGTCCAGCGGTTTGTAGCGGATTGTGGCGCCTGCGGCCCGTGCAATCTGCGCCGGACGAGCGCCTGCCAGATGGGTCCAGGGCGAGATCGGGCTGAGGTAGTAATCAATATGTGCCATCATTGTATCCTTTGCCGGGCAAGGCCGTTTGCAAGACGGTAACGGGGTGATAAGCGGTGTCAACGCTGTGGATTTGCAAGGACCGCCTCCATGATCGAACGCTCGGAACCCAAACTGATCGCCGGGAATGCCAACCCGCCGCTGGCCAAGGCCATCGCCCGCAGAATGAGCCTGCATCGCGGCATGTCGGTCGCGCTCGTCGATGCGCGGGTCGAGCGTTTCAATGATGGTGAGGTCTTTGTCGAGGTGTTCGAGAATGTCCGGGGCGAGGACATGTTCATCATCCAGTCGACATCGAAACCCGCGAATGACCATCTGATGGAACTGCTGATCATCGCGGATGCACTGAAACGGTCCTCGGCGGCGCGGATCACGGCGGTGATTCCCTATTTCGGCTATGCAAGGCAGGACCGCCGCACCAAGGCGCGCACGCCAATCTCGGCCAAGCTGGTGTCCAACATGATCACGCAAGCGGGGATCGAGCGTATCCTGACGCTGGACCTGCATGCCGCGCAGATTCAGGGGTTTTTCGATATTCCGGTCGATAACCTTTATGCTGCGCCGGTCTTTGCACTGGATGTGCAGCATCACTTCAAGGGGCGGCTGGAGGATGTGACCATCGTCTCGCCTGATGTCGGTGGGGTCGCGCGGGCGCGCGAACTGGCCAAGCGGCTGGGCTGCGCGCTGGCCATCGTGGACAAGCGCCGCGAGAAAGTGGGCGAAGTGGCCGAGATGACGGTGATCGGGGATGTGACCGGCAAGACCTGCATCATCGTCGATGACATTTGCGACACGGCCGGGACGCTGTGCAAGGCCGCCGAGGTGCTGGTCGAGGCAGGGGCGACCGAAGTGCACAGCTACATCACCCACGGGGTGCTGTCCGGCCCCGCGGTCGAGCGGATCACCAAGTCGGTCATGAAATCGCTGGTGATCACCGATTCGATCACGCCGACCGAGGCGGTGACGAACGCCCCCAATATCCGCATCGTGCCCACGGCCCCGATGTTTGCCCAAGGCATCCTGAACACATGGAAGGGCACATCCGTGTCTTCGCTGTTTGACACGGAAACCCTGTCGCCGATCTATGAAGGGCTCTATAGCGGCTGAGCTGCATATGGCCTGACGCGCCCGTGCAGGGGGCCTCCCACCCACCCGCCCCGGCCCCCTGCACGGGCGCTGGAGATGCCGGGGGCAACATAGCATACGGGCAGAGGCCAGCGGGTCAGTCCTGATCCTTGGGTGGCCTGCGATCTGAGCGGGGCAGCGAATCGAGCGAGTCGAAATCGTTGATATCGCGGTGGGTCTTGCGGCGCAGCTTGTGCCAGCGCGCAAAGCCCAGCCAGACCGCCAGCCCGACTGCCGCCCAGATCAGCGCCTGCACGAAGATATGCAGCCCCGGAAACATCCAGGTGATCAGCCCGGTCACCACCGCGCCGATGGCAAAGCCAAGCGCGACATAGGCAGTGGTCAGCATTTCGGCGCCTAGCAGAACGGCGCCGATCAGCCCCCATATCACCCAGTCAGGCAGCGCAAACAGGTCCATGGCCTCAGATATCCTTGAGGATCGCTGCCGCCTCGCGGAAGGCGTTGGATGGTCCGCCGGGCAGCATGATCAGTTTGGCATTGTCGGATTTCGACAGCCCTTCCAGCGCCTCGACCTGCATGCGCGCGGTCTGGAAGGTCAGCGCCTCGCGCGCATTCTCCCCCTCGAGCGATGCAGCGATGGCGCGGTTGGCTTCGGCATTGGCCTCGGCAATGGCGCGGATCGCATCGGCCCGGCGCTGCGCCTCATAAAGTTCGCCATCCGCGTTCAACTCTGCTGCGCGGCGCATACCTTCGGCGCGGGTGATCGCAGCGCGGCGCTCGCGCTCCGCGGCCAGCACCTCTGCCATGGCCTTTTGCGTCGTCTCGTTCAGTTTCACATCGGTGATTTCCGAGCGCGAGATCGTGATGCCATAGGTCCGGCCCGCATCCTCCAGCGCCTCCAGAAGCGCCACGTTCAGCGACCCGCGATCCGATTGCACCTGATCCAGTTCCACCTTGCCCAGTTCGGACCGCACCAGCGATTGCACCAGCCCGATCACCAGATTGTCGATGCTGTTGACGCGGAACACTGCCGCCTCGGGGTTCACGATCCGGTAGACGACCAGAAGCTGCGCCCCGTAAACGACGTTGTCGGCCGACACCACTTCGAGAGAGATATCGTTGAGCACCTGATCATTGACCGGCACCTTGGAATGCACCCGGTCGAGGAAGGGGATGATGACATTGACCCCCGCATCCAGCGTGCGCCGATAGGCGCCCAGCCGGGTGACGACAAAATTTTCCGATTGCGGCACGATCTTCAGCCCCAGCAGGACGATCAGAACCAGCAGGACCACAAGTGCGAGAACAAGTTCCATGAACGCCCCTTTGCGCGATGACTGAAAGCTGCTCCAGCTTAAATCACGCGGCCTCGTCCTGTGCAACTCTGCGTGCAAGCAGCATGAGCGAGAGCGCGACGCTCGCGCAGATGAGCATGCCGGTGATCAGCGGCAGCGGCGTGCCGTCATAGGCCAGCGAGATCGGCAGCGCGATCATGACCGATCCCACGGTCGAGAGTGACATCACCACGGATGACCCGATTCCCGCCATATGCCCCAGCGGCAACAGCGCCAGCGCGTTCAGATTGCCGAATGTCAGCCCGATGGAAAAGAAGGCCGAACACATGAACACGAAGAACAACCCGAAATCCCATGGCGCGGGCAGGTCCAGTTGCAGCAGCCCCAGAAACAGCAGCGACACGCTGGCCTGCCAGGCAAAGGCGCTTGTCGCGATCTTCTTCATGCCCAGTCGCATGACCAGCCGCGCATTCACAATGCTGGCCGTACCCGCGACGAGCGCGGTTGCGGCGAACCAGAAGGGAAAGGTGCTGGCGCGGTCATAGACATCATCAAAGATCATGGGCAGGTTCGACAGCCAGGCAAAGAGCGGCGCAAAGGCAAAGGCCAGCGCCACGACATAGACCATCACTGCCGGGTTGCTGACAATCTCGACAATCGATGCCCATAGCGCGCGCGGGCGCAGGGGGCGGCGTTTCTCTGGCGGCAGCGATTCCGGCTGGCGCAGCATCAGCCACAGCGCCGCCGTGACGCCAAAGACGACGAAGGCCAGAAAGATCAGGCGCCAATCCGACAGCCAGATGATCCCCGCCCCGACTGACGGCGCCAGCGCGGGCACCAGCACGAACAATGTCATGATGATCGATGTGACACGCGCCATGCTGCGCCCCGCATACAGATCGCGTACCATGGCCGTGGCGACCACGCGGGGCGCCGCGCCGCCGAACCCTTGCAGCAGGCGTGCGGCCAGCAATGTCTCTATGGACCAGGAATAGATCGCCAGTACCGCCCCGGCCAGATAGATCGCGATCCCCACCAGCAATACCGATTTGCGCCCGAACGCGTCCGAGATCGGCCCCCAGACCAGCGTGCCCAGCCCCAGCCCAAGCACAAAGGCCGTGATCACCAATTGCCCGCGCGCGGGGTTGTCGGGTGACAGTTCCTGCCCGATCGTGGGCAGCGCAGGCAGCATCGCGTCGATGGAAAAGGCCACGGTCGAGATCAGGAGCGCCATCAGCGCCACGAATTCGCCAAATCCCAGTGGGCGGGTCGGGGTCCATCGGCTCACGTGGCGGTCCTGCCCTGCAGATCGTCGATCACCTCTTGCCACAGCGTCACGGGCTGGGCGCCCGAGATCGCGTATTCCCCGTTCAGGATGAAACAGGGCACGCCCTGAATGCCGCGCGCGCGGGCATCGCGGTCGGCGTCGCGGACAAGCTGCGCATCGGCATCGCTGTTCAGCAGGCGCGCGGTCATGGCGCGGTCCATGCCGCAGCCTTCCGCCAGTTCAAGCAGCGTGGCGGCATCGCCGATATCGCGCCCCTGCTGGAAATAGGCGCGAAACAGGGTCGAGACGATGGCTGTCTGCCGCCCCTCCAGCCCGGCCCAGTGGATCAGGCGATGGGCGTTCAGCGTGTTGGGCGTGCGCGTGATCGCAGGCAGATCGAGGGTCAGGCCGGAGTTTTCGGCCGCCTCGACCACCGGGCGATAGGCGTTCAGCACCCCGTCGGCATCGCCGAATTTCAGTGACATGTATTCGTCGCGCTTCATGCCCTCTGCCGGCATGTCGGGGTTGAGCTGAAAGGGGCGCCAGCGGATATCGAACGGGTGATCGGGGCGCGATTCCAGCGCCCGGTCCAGCCGCGTCTTGCCGATCAGACACCAGGGGCAGATCGGATCGGACCATATTTCCAGCGGGATCATGTGCCTGCCTCGAAGCTTGTGCGCAGCGCCCGGCGCGACAGTTTGCCATTCGCGCTGCGCGGCAGGCTGGCGCAATGACGGTAGAGGCGCGGCTGCTTGTAGCGCGCCAGCGCCGTGGCGGCGAACTCCATCAGATCGCTCTCGTTCAACGGGGCCTCTGCGGTGTAAAAGGCCGCGATGATGCTGACACCCTCGCGCGGGCTTACCTCGGTGCAGGCGATGTCCTGAATGGCGGGGTGGCGGGCAAGCGCCTGCTCGACCTCCAGCGGCGAGACGCGGAAACCGCCTGCATTCATCATGTCGTCATCGCGGCCCAGATAGGTGATCGCGTCATCCTCGGCCATGCTGACCCGGTCGCCCGTCACGAACCAATCCCCCGTCAGGGGCAGTTCCGGCCCCTCTGCGCCCAGATAGCCCAGCATCAGCCCCGGATCGCCCCGGTGCACGGCCAGCATGCCGGGGCTGTTGCGGGTGACGGGCGCGCCATCCTCGCCCAGCACGGCGACCCGGCGCCCGGCCTGCGGATAGCCTGCGCCCCCCGGCGCGGCAGGGCGGCGCGGCGAGGATGAGATATAGGTCGAACATTCCGACATCCCCAGCGCCTCATAGATCTCGCACCCGGTCGCGTCCTTCCAGGCGGCGCGCGTGACCTCGGGCAGTTTCTCACCCGCGGACAGGCCGTGGCGCAGATGGGGCAGGTCCAGCTTGCGCCCGTCCTTCAGCAATTGCCGGTAGACGCCGGGCGCAGCGGCAAAGAGCGTCGCATCGTAGCGGCGCAGCATCAGCCCCAGCGGTGCGCCCGGCGCGGGGATCAGCGCGCTGGCCCCGATGGCCCAGGGGTCCATCAGCCCCGTGCCCAGCGTATAGGTCCAGTTGAAGGCACCTGCATGCAGCATCCGGTCCTCGGCGCGCAGGGCATACCAGTCCTGCCACATCATCTGCCGCGCCCAGATCGCGCGATGGGCATGGACAACCGCGCGCGGGCTGCCGCCACTGCCCGAGGTGTAGATGATATAGCCGGGCCGCTCCGGGCTGCCCATATGCCACTCGCAAGCAGGCAGATCATGCATGGCGCGCAACGCGCTCTGGTCCAGCACCGGGGCGGGGTGATCGGGCAGGGCTACATCTGCGCCCGCCAGCACCAGCGCGGGCGCGGTTTGCTGTGCGATGCGCGTGATCTCGGGGCCGGTCAGTTGGGTCGAGGTCGGGATCGGCACCAGCCCGGC
>PWWF01000264.1 GCA_003561595.1 Paracoccaceae bacterium
CCGATATTGTAACAGCCGCCACCCGCGCCCGCGATGCGGGCTATGACGGGGTCGAGATCATGGGCTCTGAGGGGTATTTCATCAACCAGTTCCTCTGCGCGGCCACCAATCACCGCAGCGACCGCTGGGGCGGGGATTATGCCAACCGCATGCGCCTGCCGGTCGAGATCGTGCGCCGCACCCGCGCCGCGACGGGGCCCGATTTCATCCTGATCTACCGCATCTCGCTGATCGATCTGGTCCCCGGCGGCCAGAGCTTTGCCGAGGTCACGCGCCTTGCCCACGCGATTGAAGAGGCCGGCGCCACCATCCTGAACACGGGCATCGGCTGGCACGAATCGCGCGTGCCCACGATTGCCACCTCCGTGCCGCGCGCGGGCTGGGCCTGGGTCACGCGCAAGCTGATGGGCAAGGTCGGCATTCCGCTTGTCACCTCGAACCGGATCAACACGCCCGATGTCGCCGAGGAATTGCTGGCCGGTGGCGCCGCCGACATGGTGTCGATGGCGCGGCCCTTTCTGGCCGATGCCGATTTCGTGGCCAAGGCCGCCGCAGGCCGCGCGGCTGACATCGCGCCCTGCATCGCCTGCAATCAGGCCTGCCTGGATCACACCTTTCAGGGCAAGATCTCATCCTGTCTGGTCAATCCGCGCGCCTGCCATGAAACCGAACTGAATTATACGCCCACTGACAGCCCGAAACGCATCGCTGTGGTGGGCGCGGGGCCAGCGGGGCTGATGGCGGCACTGGTCGCGGATCAGCGCGGGCATGACGTCACCTTGTATGAGGCTGACAGCCGCATTGGCGGGCAGCTCAACATGGCGCGGGTCATTCCCGGTAAAGAGGAATTTCACGGGCTGGTGGACTGGTTCACGGGCCAGATCGACCGCTCGCGGATCACGCTGGCCCTGAACACCCGCGCAACGCCGGAGGAACTGGCCCCCTTTGACGAGGTCATCATTGCCACTGGCGTCACCCCGCGTGATCCGCAGATTGACGGGCAGGACGGCCCGCATGTCCTGCGCTACACGGATGTCCTGCGCGGCGGCGCTCGGGTCGGCCCGCGTGTCGTCGTTGTGGGCGCAGGCGGGATCGGCTTTGACGTGTCGGAATATCTGGTCCATGCGGGCCACAGCCCGACCGAGAACCTGGCGCTGTGGAAGCGTGAATGGGGCGTGGATGACCCAGAACGCAGCCCGGGCGGGCTGGCACCGACAGGACCGCAGCCCGAGGCGCCCGCGCGCTCGGTCGCACTGGTCCAGCGCAAGCGCGGCAAACCCGGCAAGGGGCTGGGCACGACCACCGGCTGGATTCACCGCGCCGCCCTCAAGGCAAAGGATGTCACCATGCTGAGCGGGCTGGAATACCGCCGCATCACGCCCGACGGGCTGGTCGTCGTGCAGGACGGGCAAGAGGTCACGCTGCCTGCCGACACCATCGTTCTGTGCACTGGTCAGGAACCCGAACGCAGCCTGGCCGATGCGCTGGAACAGGCCGGGCGCGCGGTGCATGTGATCGGCGGTGCGGATGTCGCTGCCGAACTGGATGCCAAGCGCGCCATCAATCAGGGCGCGCGGCTGGCGGCGTCGCTGTAGCCGCTACAGACCGCGCAACACGCGGCGGGGCGCGACCGGCGCGCTCAGGCTTTCGGGCATGGACAGGCTCGCGACCTGTTCGGCAATCGGCTTGACCGACAGCGGATGCGTCGTGCCCGAATAGGTCTCGGGCGTCTGGAATGCTTGCCAGCGGTCGCGATGATAGACCTCCAGCGCGGCAAAGCGGGCCTTGTAGTCCATCTTGGGGCTGCCGGGCACCCAATAGCCCAGATAGACATATGGCAGCCCCAGCTTGCGCGCCAGTTCGATCTGATCGAGGATCATGTAGCTGCCCAGCGAATTCCGTTCGTGGCGCGGATCGAAAAAGGAATAGACAAGGCTCAGCCCGTCATCCAGCACATCGGTCAGGCACACACCCCATAGATCGCCCTTCATGCCGCCCACCCCGTCGCGATATTCCAGAATCCGGGTGCGGACGGGCGTTTCCTCGACCATCGCGGCGAATTCGAACACATCCATATCGGCCATGCCGCCATCGGCATGGCGCGCGTCCAGATAGCGGCGGAACAGGTCGAACTGATCCTCGGTCGCCCAGGCACTGCTGACATGGCGGCCAAGGTGGCGGTTGCGCCGCATCATCCGGCGCTGCGACCGCGACGGCGCGAAATCCGCAACCCGGATGCGCGCTGACAGGCAGGCGCAGCAATCCGCGCAGGCCGGACGGTACAGCACATTCTGCGACCGCCGGAACCCCTGCTTGGACAGGCTGTCATTCATCGCCTCTGCCTGATCGCCCTGCAATGCCGTGAACAGCTTGCGCTCGGTCCGGCCCGGCAGGTAGGGGCAGGGTTGTGGGGCCGTAACATAAAATTGCGGTATAGTCGGAAGACTGTGGCGCATCAGGATCGTCTCGGGGTTTTGCGTCGATATTCCAGCCTAGCAACGCTTCGGGCATTCGCCAAGCCCCCAATGCGTCTATGCCCTAGTCCAGCGCGACCCGGTGCAACATCGTGGTCCGGAACAGGATGTCATTCAGCCCCTGACGGTAGGGTGTCAGCAGGATCATCGCGATGGACCCGATCTGCAGGGGGATGACCACCCATTGCAGCGCATTGACGACACTGTAGTAGAACGCGGTCGCAGTGTCGGGCAGGTTGCCATCCAGCCCGCGCCAGCTGAGCGCGGTCATCATCATCCCCAGCGTCGCCCCGTAGCGCGCCAGCATGACCGTGCGATAGGCAACCGTGATCGTCGCGAACAGGACCGGCAGGAAGAACGCGCCGATAAAGAATGTCGCGACCACGCCCACAAGGGTCAGCGCCAGCGTCACAAGCAGATCAACCACCCAGGCAAGGGTGCGCTTGACCGGCACATCCTTGTAGAATTCCGGCTGCAATTCAGGGTCAGGCAGGCTCATTCCGTGAAATCCGCGGCTGTGGCAGCGGCCAGCGTGACCAACTGCGCAGGGTTGATGGAAAAGACATGCCGCGGTGTGCCCGCAGCCGCCCATACCTGTTCAAACGTCAGCAGGCGCGGATCGATCCATGTGGGCGACGGGGTGACATGCGCGATCGGCGCCACACCGCCGATGGCAAAGCCCGTCGTGGCGCGCACGAGCGTCGCGTCAGCGCGGCCCAGCGCCTCACCCGCGAGTTCCGATGCCTTCTCCGCGCAGATGCGATTGCCGCCAGCGGTCAGGAACAACCGGATATCGCCCGAATCCTCGCCGACAAAGATGATCGATTTGACAATCTGATCGATCGCACAGCCGCAGGCAGCGGCTGCCTGTTCGGCGGTGCGCGTCTCGCCTGCCTCGAGGATCGTGTCAGGCAGGCCCGCATCCGCCAGGGCGCGGGCGACACGTTTCATCGATTTGCTCATATCCTAGTCCAGACTGTCCAGCACCTCGCCCAATGTGCCGATCAACTGGTCGATATGGGATTTCTCTATGATCAGCGGCGGCGACATGGCGATGATATCGCCTGTCGTGCGGATCAGCACCCCCTTTTCATAGGCCTTGAGGAACGCGGAAAACGCCCGTTGCGTCGGCGCACCGGCAATCGGTTCCAGCTCGACCGCGCCGATCAGGCCCATATTGCGGATATCGATGACATGCGGCTTGTCACGCAGCGAATGCACGGCCTCTTCCCAATAGGGGGCAAGCTCGGCGGCCCGCTCGAACAGGGCGTCCTCGCGATACGTCTCCAGCGTTGCAAGCCCGGCGGCGGATGCGATGGGGCTGCCGGAATAGGTATAGCCGTGAAACAGCTCGATCAGGTTTTCCGGGCCCTGCATGAAGGCGTCGTGGATCGCCGCCGATGTCAGCACCGCACCCATCGGGATCACCCCGTTGGTCAGCCCCTTGGCGCAGGTGATCATGTCGGGCATCACATCGAAATGCTGCGCGCCGAATGCGCTGCCCAGACGGCCGAAACCGGTGATGACCTCATCAAAGATCAGCAGGATGCCGTGTTTGGCCGTGATCTCGCGCAGGCGTTGCAGATAGCCCTTGGGCGGGATCAGCACGCCGGTCGAGCCGGCCACAGGTTCCACGATGACGGCGGCAATGGTGTCGGGGCCATGCAGCGCCACGATGCGTTCCAGATCATCGGCCAGATGCGCGCCATGTTCGGGCTGGCCCCGTGTCCACTGGTTTTCGGGAATATGCGTGTGCGGCAGATGATCGACGCCTGACAGCATCGCGCCGAAATGGCGGCGGTTATTGACGATCCCACCGACCGAGATGCCGCCGAAATTCACCCCGTGATAGCCCCGCTCGCGCCCGATCAGCCGCGTGCGCGCCGCGTCGCCGCGCGCGCGGTGATAGGCGATGGCGATTTTCAGCGCGGTTTCGACCGCCTCGGACCCGGAATTGACAAAGAACGCATGGTCCATCCCATCGGGCGCCATGTCGACCAGCCGGTTGGCCAGTTCAAACGCCTTGGGATGGCCCATCTGGAACGCGGGCGCGTAATCCAGTTCCGCCGCCTGTTTCTGGATCGCCTCGACAATCCTGGGGCGTTTATGGCCCGCGTTGCAGCACCACAGGCCCGCCGTGCCGTCCAGCACCTGCCGCCCGTCCGAGGTGGTGTAGAACATGCCATCGGCCTCGACCAGCATACGCGGGGCGGATTTGAACTGCCGATTGGCCGTGAACGGCATCCAGAAGGCGCGCAGGTCGTTCGGTGTGGGACGGTCGAGAGCCATGGCAAGTCTCCTGCTGAATTTGATCAAAAGACGCTATCATATTCGCAGCAGACAGCAAGGGGCGCAAGATGCGCCCCTTGACGTGTTTTCTAGTACATCACCCCAGGCAGCCAGAGGACAAGCTGCGGGAAGCTGAACACCATCAGCACCGCCAACATCTGCAAGAGAACAAAGGGGATCACACCCTTGTAGATGTCGATGATCGTCACACCAGGCGGCGCGACCCCTTTCAGGTAGAACAGCGAAAAGCCCACAGGCGGGGTCAGGAACGACGTTTGCAGCACAACGGCAAAGAGGACGATGAACCAGATCTGGTCAAAGCCCAGCAGCACCACGACAGGGGCCACCAGCGGCAGCATGATCAGCGAGATCTCCAGCCAGTCGAGGAAAAACCCTGCGAGGAAAGCAATGCCAAGAATGGTCAGCACCACACCCGAAGGACCAAAAGGCAACGACTGCAGCGACTGGGTGATGAACTCATCGCCGCCAAGCTGACGCATGACCACGGCAAACATGGTCGCCCCCAGAAAGATCCCGAAGATGAACGCGGTGGTCAGCGTTGTCTTGGCGCCCACATCTTTCAGCACGGCCCAGCTCAGACGTCCGTTGAACGCGGCCAGCAAGGTCGCCCCGAAGGCCCCGAGGCCCGACGCCTCGGTCGGTGTGGCCAGCCCCATGAAGATCGATCCCAGCACCGCAAGGATCAGAAGCAGCGGCGGCAGCACGGCCAGAAGCGTGTCGAAGATCAGCTTCGCAGTGACCGGCGGCAGGTCTTCGGGCGCAGGCGCCAGCGTCTTGAAGAAGGTCGCCGCCCCCATGATGTAGATGATGTAGAACACCCCCAGCATCAGACCCGGGATCAGCGCGCCCATGAACAGGTTGCCCACCGAAACCGACATCTGGTCGGCCATGATGATCAGCATGATCGAAGGCGGGATCAGGATGCCCAGCGTCCCCGATGACGCTACGACCCCTGATGCGAAACCCTTGTTATAGCCCTGCTGCAGCATGATCGGCATGGACAGAAGCGCCAGCAGCACGACCGACGCACCCACGATACCCGTTGATGCCGCCAGCAGAATGCCGATCAGCACCACGCCCAGCGCCAGCCCGCCCCGAAACCGGCCGAAAAGCTGAATGAAATTCGCCATCAGCTTTTCGGTCACACCCGAGCGCTCCAGCATCAGCCCCATGAAGATGAACATGGGCAGCGCGACCAGCAACCAGTTCGACATCTGTCCCCAGATGCGCTGCACGAATACGCCGAAGATGCGCATGTCGGTCAGGAAATAGGTATCCCAGCCGAATGACTCGAACCCCCAGATCGCGATGAAGCTGAACGCGATCGAGATCCCCGCAAGCGCCCAGGCGACCGGAATGCCCGTAAAGATCAGTGCGATGAACGACACAAGCATCGCCACCACCAGAATTTCGTTGGTTTCCATCCCTCAACCTTGTTTGCTGCGGCCCGCACTCCATGGCGCGGGGTGTTCTGATTTGCGTATGGAGCTCAGGCGCCGATGCGCGCGCGCGGGAAATTGAACAGATAGGACGTGACCCGCAGAAACCGGGCAAAGGCCGCCAGCGCGATATAGGCGAAGGCCAGCACGATCACGCCCTTGATCATCCAGCGATTGGCCAGCCCCCCCGGCGCCGAGGACCGCTCGTTCCGGTTATAGGACGCTTCGACAAAGGGGATACCATAGGAAATGATGATCCAGCACATCGGCAGGATGATCACGGCAATCGCGAACGCCTCGATCCAGGCGCGTGTCCGTTGCCGGAAGGTCGCCGCCAGTACATCTACCCGCACATGGCTGTCATGCATGAGCGCGTATCCGATCCCGAACATGAAGCCCACGGCATACAGATGCCACTGCACCTCTTCGATCCAGATGTAGTTGACACCCAGCGCGTAGCGCATGGTTACGTTGACCACAATAATCAGCACCAGCACGATCCAGATGGTGTTGAGCAGGTAGGAAAACAGCTCCAGCACCTTTTCGATGACGTCCGAAATGACGGTGCGCGGAAAATCCAGCCCATGGCTGCGGGCGCCGGCATCCTCGACCTTTTCAAGGTCGAGATCGATTTGCGG
This sequence comes from Paracoccaceae bacterium, assembly GCA_003561595.1. Lineage (GTDB taxonomy): Bacteria > Pseudomonadota > Alphaproteobacteria > Rhodobacterales > Rhodobacteraceae > Roseinatronobacter. The sequence continues at coordinate 6,862 of PWWF01000264.1, forward strand.
CTCATTCGGGGTCTGCTGGCTCACAGGTGACTCCTTCCTCTGGGCGATCTGGCAGAAAGCTGCCGCGCCCGAGCCGGGCGCGGCAGCATCGAGGCAAGGACAGGATCAGTCCTCGATACGGGTTCTCCAGTCGCGGGGCAGATAGCCCATCTCTTTCCAGGGACGCAGTTCGTCCAGGAACGCCATCTGCGATTCATAGACGCGGCGGAACATTTCATCGGCTTCCGAATTGCGCTCCATCACCGCCTGCGTCGCTTCCCAGAAGGCGGCGATCTGTTCGTCCGAGTAGGTGCGCACATTGGTGCCGCGCTCTTCGAAGCTCGAGATCACAGCGCCCTGAAGCGCCTCAGCCCGCGCGATCGCGTAGGCATTTGCCGCCATGCAGGTGGTTTCGATCATCGCACGGGTCTGATCTTCCAGACCGTTCCAGACATCAAGGTTCACATACAGGAACTGGTTGGTCGAGGGCTGATGCCAGCCAGGCAGATAGAGGTAATCGGCGACCTGGTAGAAACCAAGCTGTTCATCCACCGTGGGCAGCGAAAACTCAGTGCCGTCCAAAGTGCCGGTTTCCAGCGCCTGATACAGCTCACCACCCGGCAGGATGGTTACGGACATGCCGAATTCCTGAAAGATCTCACCGCCCACACCGGCGGCCCGGAAGCGAAGCCCTTCCAGATCCTCGACCGTGTTCATTTCTTCGCGGAACCAGCCAGCCGTTTCCGGGCTGATTGTGCCGCAAGAGACGGGGTGCACATTGTAGGGATGGAACGTCTCCTCCAGTAGTTCCTGCCCACCATGATGGGTCATCCACGCAAGGAAATCTGTCGATTCGGCCCCAAAGGGGGTCGCGCCGAACAGGGCAGCGGCGGGAACAGTGCCCCATTCATAGCCCATCCAGCTATAGCCCGCATCGATATTGCCTTCGGACACGTTCTCGAAGATCGAGAGCGCCGGGATAACGGCACCGGGTTCGGCGACTCGCATATCGATATTGCCGCCCGATACCGCGCGCAGCTGATCGGCCACCCAGGGCATGGTGTCGCCGAGTGCGGTCAGGGTCGAGGCAAAGGCCATCGGCACCTGCCAGCGGATCGTTTCCTGCGCCGACACTGCGCCTGCCGTCATGCTGGCCGTCAGCGCAGTGGTGATAAACAGTTTTTTCATGTGTTCCTCCGGTTGTTGGACTTCGCCCCGATAACGGTCATCGAAAGACGAAACACGTCAAGAGAAAAGCCACGCAGAATCGCAATAATATTGCGCAACGCGCATGCAATTCGACGCATGACTCCTCCCTGCCGCAAGTGGTAAAGTGATTTTACCAATTCTGGCAAGCATAAATTTTGGCTGTTGGCGCAAACACCGCCATGCCTGACCCTCGGATTTGTTGCACCCAGCGTGGAATTTTCCCCGCGCCATAGGCAGTTGACGAATTGACCTGCGGTCACGAAGCGGGCATCACTTTTTCATGTCGTTTGACCAGTTGACCCGCTGCCCGCTGCCCCATGACCGCGATGCGGGGGCCGATACGCGCGCTCTATTCCCGCAACTGCCGGATCCGCTGGGCGATCTGATCGCCGGGGCCGCCGGATGCAGCCCCTACCTGGCCACGCTGTTGCGGCGCGAACGCGACTGGATCGCGGCCGCACTGCCCCGCGCGCCCGATGACAGCCTGCGCGACGAACTCAACGGGCTGGAGGGCACGGCCCTGCCTGATCTGTCCGCCCGCTTGCGGCAGGCCAAGCGACGTATCGCCCTGCTGGCCGCGCTGGCCGATCTGGGCGGGGTCTGGTCGCTCGATCAGGTGACCGGCGCGCTGAGCGATCTGGCCGACTGCGCGACGCATGTGGCCCTGACCACGCTGGTGGCCGAGGAAATCCGCAGGGGCAAGCTGCCCGGCGCCGCCGCGGATGATGCCGCGACCGGGGCGGGCATGGTCGTGCTGGCCATGGGCAAGATGGGCGCGCGCGAGTTGAACTATTCCTCGGATATCGACCTGATCTGCCTGTTCGATGAAAGCCGTTTCGCGCCCGATGATTATCACGAGGCCCGTGCCAGCTTCATCCGTGTGACCCGCAAGCTATACGCGCTGCTGTCGGACCACACGGATGAAGGCTATGTGTTCCGCACCGATCTGCGCCTGCGCCCCGACCCGTCTGTGACGCCGGTCTGCCTGTCCATGGAAGCGGCCGAGCGGTATTACGAAAGCCTCGGCCGCACTTGGGAACGCGCCGCCTATATCAAGGCCCGCCCCTGCGCCGGGGATATCGCCGCCGGTCAGCGCTTTCTGGAAACGCTGCGCCCCTTCGTCTGGCGCCGCCATCTGGATTACGCGGCGATCCAGGATGCCCATGACATGCGGCTGAAGATCAAGGCGCATAAGGGGTTGGGCGGCGCTCTGGCCCTGGAAGGGCATGATATGAAGCTGGGTCAGGGCGGCATCCGCGAGATCGAATTCTTTACCCAGACCCGCCAGTTGATCGCCGGGGGCCGTGACCCCGCCTTGCGCAGCCCGCGCACAGTGGACGGTCTGGCCGCCCTCGCCCAACGTGGCTGGATTCCGCAGGATGTGGCCGACAAGCTGGCCGCGCATTACGTCCAGCACCGCGAGATCGAGCATCGCCTGCAGATGGTGCAGGACGCCCAGACCCAGAAGCTGCCCACAAGTGCCGAAGGGTTCGACCGTATCGCGCGCTTTGTCGGAGAGCCCTCGACCGACGCGTTCCGCGACACCCTGAAAGCGCGGCTGGAGGATGTGGCCGAGCTGACCGAGGGGTTTTTCGCCCCCGACAGCACGGATGCCGAAGAGCCCGAATTGTCAGAGGCCGCGCAAGAGTTGGTCGATGGCTGGCCCCGCTATCCAGCGCTGCGGTCGGACCGTGCCAAGCAGATCTTCAAACGGGTGCGCCCCTCGATCCTGCGGAAGCTGCAGGATGCCGGCGACCCGGACGCCGCGCTGACCCAGTTCGACCGCTTCTTGTCAGGCCTGCCCGCAGGCGTGCAGCTATTTTCACTTTTCGAGGCCAATCCACAGCTTGTGGACCTGATTGTTGACATATGCGCAACAGCGCCCCGGCTTGCCGCCTATCTGTCGCGCAACTCGGCTGTGCTGGATGCGGTCATCGGCGGCAGCTTCTTTGCCGCCTGGCCCGGGATTGGCGTTCTGCAGCAGGATCTGGCCGACCGGCTGGCCCGGATCGACGATTACGAACGCCAGTTGGACGCCGCCCGCGTCTGGGCGCGCGAGTGGCATTTCCGCGTGGGCGTGCATCACCTGCGCGGCCTGATCGACGCGTTCGAGGCCGGGAAACACTATGCCGATCTGGCCGAGGCCGTGCTGGGCGCGCTGTGGCCCGTGGTGGCTGCGGAATTTGCCACACGGCACGGCGCGATGCCGGGAAATGGCGCTGTCGTGCTGGGCATGGGGTCGCTGGGGGCGGGGCGGCTGAACGCGGCCTCTGATCTGGACCTGATCGTGATCTATGACGCCCGCGCGGATGACCAGTCGGACGGCCCTCGCCCGCTGGACGCGCGGCGCTATTACGCCCGGCTGACACAGGCGTTTCTGACGGCCATCTCTGTCCCGACCGCCGAGGGCAAGCTCTATGAGGTTGATATGCGGCTGCGCCCCTCGGGGCGGCAGGGGCCTGTGGCGACCAGCCTGTCATCATTCCGGAACTATCAGCAGACCGAGGCCTGGACATGGGAGCATCTGGCGCTGACGCGCGCCCGGCGCGTGGCCGGGTCGGCGGCCCTGGGTGAGGAAATCGAGGCATTCCGCCGCGCGCTTCTGGCCGAAAAGGGGCGCGATCCACGCATCTGGCAGGACGTGGCCGATATGCGCGCCCGGCTGGCAGAGGCGAAGCCCGCCCATGGCTTGTGGGATGCCAAATCCGGCCCCGGTCGGTTGATGGATATTGAACTCGCGGCCCAGCTTTGCGCCCTTGCCGCGGGCCATCCCGCCCGCCGGGTCGAGGCGCAGCTTCGCGCCGGGCGCCGCGCCGGTATCCTGCCCGAGGCGACGGAAACCTGCCTGCTGTCAGCCTATCGGCTGTGCTGGACATTGCAGGCCACGGGCCGTCTGCTGGCCGACCGGATATCGGACATTGCCGATCTTGGCCCCGGCGCCCGCAAGACCATCCTGTCTGCGGCAGGGGCGGACGATGCCGAGGCGCTGGCAGAGCGACTGGGAGAACAGATCACGCGGGCCGAACGCTGCATCACAGCGCTGCTGCAGCCCGCGCAGGGACAAAAGGACGACCCCGATGCCAGCCGATCCGAATGACCCCAAGGGCCTGATCCGCGAAAGCTACCGGATCGAGGGGATCAGCGATGCGGAATGCCGCTCCATCCTGATTGACTGGGCACTCAGCCTGCCCCCCGAGCAGCCCCCCGAACAGGCGATTGCCGCGCTTCTGGGCAGCTATGGCAGCGCAGCGCCTGATCATCCGATGACGCTGTTGTTGCAGGCGGGCCAGACCGGCATGACACCCCGCCGCCGGGGCGGGAGCCGCAGGCGATGACCCCGACGCCTGATGCAGAACTGGACGCGATCGGCCTGCTCTGCCCCCTGCCGGTGCTGCGGGCGCGCAAGCGGTTGCAGGCAATGGCACCGGGCACTGTTCTGCGCGTGCTGGCGACCGACCCTGCCGCGCTGGTCGACATCCCGCATTTCTGCGCGGAATCGGGGCATGAGTATCTGGGCCACAGCCCGGCGGGGGCGGCGACGGCCTATCTGATCCGCTGCCAGAATGGCGCGCAGGGGTGACCGCAAGGGTTACGCGGGCCGCAGCCCTGCCAGCGCCGATGCCAGATCGCCATAGCCGGTGAACCGCCGCGAATAACGCAAGCCGAGGCGCTGCGCGCAATCCTGCGCCTTGGCGTCAAGCGCTGCATCCTCGGTCTGCGCCAGATAGATCAGATCCGTGTAATTCCCGAACATCATCGCGATCAGTTCGGGGTGCCGGTCAAAGCCCATCGGTTTCCAGACAAAGGCATCGAATTGCCGGACCAGAAAATCCGTCAGGTAAAAGGCCGTCATCTCCTCCTCTGCCCGCGCGGCAAAGGCCTCATTCCCGTCGAAGAACGCGTAGCAATGCGGACCTGCCACCATCTCGACGCCCAGCGCATCGCAACGGGCCTGCAAGCGCCCGCCAGTGCCACAATCGGCATAGACGACGAAGATCTCGGCATACTGATCGCGATAGCGGCGAACGGCATCCTCGACCGCGTCGGGGATCCGGTCGGGCCACAAATGCAGATCGGCAGGCAGGCAGTGCAGATCCATATGCGTCCAGCCATTGGCCGCGCGCAGGGCGAGGATTTCCCGTGCCAGCGCGCCGCAGGCCAGCAGCAGGACGCTTCCCTTGCCTGCGGGCGGCATGCCCTCCTCGGTCAGGGTGCGGTCACTCGGCAGCATCTCGTCGCTCCTGCCGCTTGGCGGCGTTCCACAGGGCATCCATCTCGGCCAGATCGCTGTCGGCGGGGCTGCGCCCGTCGCGGGCCAGCGCGGCCTCTATCGCGCGGAAACGGCGGGTGAATTTGGCATTGGCACTGCGCAGCGCGGCCTCGGGGTCCACGCCCAGATGGCGGCCCAGATTGGCCATGACGAACAGCAGATCGCCAAATTCCTCAGCCACCTCATCGGCGCTGAGACTGTCGCGCGCCTCGACCAGTTCGCGGGCCTCTTCCTGCATCTTGTCCAGCACATGGCCCGTCTCTGGCCAGTCAAACCCCACGCGTGCGGCGCGTTTCTGCAGCTTGACCGCGCGCATCAGCGCAGGCAGGCCCAGCGCCACGTCATCCAGCACGCCGGTCTGCGCACGGGCCTTGCGCTCGGCGGCCTTCACGGCCTCCCAATCCTGGGCCTGCTGCGCGGCGGTTTTGTCGCGCGGGGCGTCGCCGAACACATGCGGATGGCGCGCCACCATCTTGTCCGATATCCCGCGCGCAATGTCGTCAAAGCTGAAATGCCCGCCCTCTTCGGCCATCTGCGCGTGATAGACGACCTGCAACAGCAGATCCCCCAACTCGCCCCGCAGCGCGGGCCAGTCGGCGGCATCGATCGCGTCGGCCACCTCATAGGCTTCCTCGATCGTGTAGGGCGCAATCGAGGCGAAATCCTGCTCGATATCCCACGGGCAACCCGTGTCAGGATCGCGCAGCGCACGCATGATGGCGCGCAAACGATCCATCCCGCCCTCGGGGTTCAGGATCAGGGGCTCAGGCGATGACATCAAACCTCCAAGCGTGATCTGCTGCCCATTTGTTACAGGGGCGCGTCGGCCTGTCCAGTGCGGATCAGGTGGATCATCGTGCTCAGCACCACGACAAGCGCCACCAGCACCACGCCCTGTACCAGCCCGCTGCCGCCCAGATTGGCGACCAGAACGCCCACCAGCGCCCATATCAGCGTCAGCGCATATTCCGGCGCGTGCGGGCGCGCGAAGAACACGGCCAGCCCCACGGCCACTGCAATGCACAGCACGATGACGGCAGCAACCTCTGGCGTGGCGATGCCGTAGCCGCCCAGCAGCAACCCCAGCGACACATGCGCCGCCGCAGTCAGCCAGCCCGCATAAATCGCGACAGGGGCCTGCGCCAGCCAGCGATCCCGCGCGGGGGCTTGCAACATTGCCCAGACTGCCGTGCCCAGCATCCAGATGATCAGCACAGCCGCCCATTCCGGGCTTTCACCTGCCACCCATAGCCACGCCGCCCCCGGCCCGAGGCTCAGGATCAGCGGCCCTTGCATCCTGTGCCAACCGGCGTCATCCCTGCGCGCCGCCGCGCCGTAAATCGCGCTGACAACCAGCCACAGGTAGATCAAACCCCAGATACCAAAGGCATAGCCCGCTGGTTGCACAGGCGGGTCTATCTGCGGGATGGGGAACTGATCCCGTTCAAACCCGGAAAAAGGCTCTGTCACCAGTGGAGAGAGCACGAAAGCCAGTGTCGCGATCAGGCTGAGGAAGGGCAAAACACGCATCATGGTGCGGATATAAGGTCGCGCTTTCGGCTTTCACACCCTTAACTGCGCAACCGCGCCCGATTTCTTGACCAGTGCGCCGACCGCTGGCAGCAGGTGGAGTCTGTAGTTGCAAATGATTATCATTAGCATATTAATGACATCATCCGATCTTCGAATCAAGGAGGGGACAGCATGTCCTTGAACAGACTGAAGATGCCTTTCGTGGCAGCCGGGGCCGCCGCTCTGCTGGCCGCACCCGCAATCGCCGAGGATGCACCGCTCAATGTTCTCGCGACAGTGGGGATGATCGCCGATGTCGCGCAGAACGTGGCGGGCGAGTGCGCCGTCGTCAGCACGCTGATGGGGCCGGGGGTGGACCCGCATTATTATGCCGCAACGCCCGCCGATGTGGACAAGATCGCAGACGCTGAGCTGATCCTCTATGTTGACCGGACGCTTGAGGAACGACTGGCCGATGTGCTGGACAATTTCCGCGACCGCACGCCGACCGTGGGACTGGCCAGCGCGAGCTTTGATGACGCAGAACTGCTCGAAGACCCCGATGCGCCCGGCGAGATGGACCCGCATCTCTGGATGGATGTCGATCGCTGGTCGCGCATTGCCCCCGTGATCGCCGGGGCCATCACCGAGCAACGCCCCGATTGCGCGGAGGCCATGGCCGCAAATGTCGAGACGCTGTCGGCACAGATGGAGGCGCTGCACGCCTGGGTGGTCGAAGCCATCGCCACGATCCCCGAGGGCAACCGCATGCTTGTCACAGCTCATGACGCCTTCTACTATTTCGCCGACGCCTATGGCATCGAAGCATCCGAGGCCATCGAGGGCATCTCCACCGCGTCCGAGGCCAGCATCGGCGACATCCGCGAAGTGGCGGAATTCGTGATCGAGAACAACGTGCCGGCCGTGTTCGTGGAAACCACCATCAACACGCGCACGATCGAGGCGCTGGTCGAAGAGGTGCAAAGCCAGGGCCATGACGTGGTGATCGGCGGCGCGCTCTTCTCGGATGCCATGGGCGACGACGGCACGACCGAGGGCACCTATATCGGCATGATCCGCGCCAACACAATCATCATCACGCAGGCGCTCGGCGGCAGCTTGCCCGATTGGCCGGAGGCCTTGCATGATTGGGCGCATGCATGGGACATTTCCCACTGACGCCCTGACCTGATAATCGGGCAGCCAGCCGTGCGTGTGGATGTCCCACGCGCACGGCAAGCATGAAAGGGCATCCGATGCGCGATGACACGCTACACGAACCCGGACAGGCGCTGCATGTCGAGGATCTGACTGTCAGCTACGGCACGGCCCCGGCACTGTGGGATATCGATCTGGACATCCCGCCGGGGGTAATGTGCGCCATTGTCGGGCCGAACGGTGCGGGCAAATCCACATTGATCAAGGCGACCCTGGGGCTGGTGCGGCCGGTTGCGGGGCATGTGCGCTTTCTGGGCCATGAGATCGGCGCGATGCGGGGCCGGATCGGCTATGTGCCGCAGCGCCATTCGGTGGATTGGGATTTTCCGACAACTGCGCGGGATGTGGTCGAGATGGGGCTGTATCGGTCCCTTGGCTGGTTCCGCCGCCCCGGCCGCGATGCGCGCGCGCGCGCCATGGACGCACTGGCCGAGCTGGGCATGCAGGATTACGCCGACCGCCAGATCAGTCAGCTTTCGGGCGGGCAGCAGCAGCGCGTCTTTCTGGCCCGCGCACTGGTGCAGGATGCCCCGATCCTGATCCTGGACGAACCCCTTGCCGGGGGGGATGCCAGCACCGAGGCCATCATCATCGATTTGCTGAAACGGCTGCGCGACGCGGGGCGCACGGTTATAGTCGTCCATCATGACCTGACCACAGTGCAAAGCTATTTCGACTGGATGGTGATGCTGAATGTCCGCATCATCGCGCAGGGGCCCGTCCGCGATGTCTATACCCCCGAGAACCTGCGCGCGGCCTATGGGCGCCAACTGGCGATGATCGCCGTGCCCGAAGGGGGCGCGGTGTGACCATGCTGGCGGATCTGATGGCATCGCAGATCGTGCGCACGGTGCTTGTGGGTGCGGCGATGCTGGGCGCGATTTCCGGGATGCTGGGCGCATTCGCCGTGCTGCGCCGCCAGAGCCTGTTGGGTGACGCACTGGCCCATGCGGCGCTGCCCGGTGTCTGCCTGGGCTTTCTGGTCGCAGGTGCGCGCGATCTGGGCAGCATATTGGCGGGCGCGTTCCTGACCGGGGCGCTGGCAGCATTGGCGATGATGCTGATTACCCGCACCACACGGCTGAAGACCGATGCCGCGCTGGGGATCGTGCTGAGCGTGTTCTTCGCCGTGGGCGTCGTTCTGCTGACCCATGTGCAGGCCACGGGCGGGGCGGCCAGCGCGGGGCTCGCAAGCTTTCTGTTCGGGCAGGCCGCCGCGATTCTGGCATCCGATCTGTGGATCATGGGCGGGATCGGGCTGGTGGCGCTGGGGTTGGTGCTGGCGCTGTGGAAGGAATTCAAGCTGGTCAGCTTTGACGCCGATTTCGCCCGCGCACAGGGGTTTCCCGTCACCGTGCTGGAAGCGATGCTGACAATCATGGTCGCATTGGCGATTGTCGTGGGATTGCAGCTTGTCGGCGTTGTGCTGATGGTCGCGCTGCTGATCGCGCCGGCCGCAGCGGCACGGCAATGGACCAACCGGCTGGGCATGATGGTGGCACTCTCGGCGCTGATCGGCGCGGGTTCCGGCGCAGCCGGTGCGCTGATCAGCGCGACCACGCGCGGGCTGGCGACTGGCCCGGTGGTCGTGCTGGTCGCGACTGCGGCGGTGCTGGTATCGCTCGCGCTCGCGCCGGGGCGCGGGCTGGTCTGGCAGGCGCTGTCGGCGCGCCGGGCGCGGGCGCGCATCAGCGACGGACGCATATTGGCGGCGATGCAGGAATTGGCCGAGGCGCATGATGATCCGCGCTACCCGGCCGAGCAAGGCATGCTGGGCGCGGCCCTGGGCAAGGCCCCTGCCCCCGGCCAGTTTGACGCGCTGGAACGCCGCGGCCTGATCCGCGCCGTGACACATGCCCCCGAACCCACCCCGCATTGGCAACTGACTGAGGCAGGCCAACGCGCCGCCCGCAGCGAAGAGGATGACAAGACGTGATCGCGGCATTTTTCGATTCCATCCCCGCGATGATCCTTCTGACCGGGATACTGGTCGGGGCCTCTGGCGCGCTGCTGGGGTCGTTCCTGGTGCTGCGCGGCAACGCGATGCTGACCGATGCGATCAGCCACTCCATCGTGTTCGGGATCATCATTGTCTGGCTGCTGACGCGGCAGCTCTCCGGCCCGGTGCAACTGATCGGTGCGGCGGCAACCGGGGTGCTGACGGTCGTGCTGACCGAGGCGCTGGCGCGGTCCCGGCTGGTCAAGATGGACGCGGCCATCGGGCTGGTCTTTCCGGCGCTGTTTGCGATGGGTGTGATCCTGATTTCGCTCTATGCGCGCGATGTGCATATCCATGTCGATACGGTGCTGCTGGGCGAGATCGGCTTTGTCTGGCTGAACACGGTCACGATCTGGGGCCAGCCGGTGCCAGTGGCCGTGGCCACGCTGACGGCGGTGCTGGTTATCAACCTGGGCTTTGTGCTGGGCCTGTGGAAAGAACTTAAGCTTGCGAGCTTTGACCCGGGCCTTGCCGCCGCACTGGGCTTTGCACCGGCTGTTCTGCATTACGCGCTTCTGACACTGACCAGCATGACAGCCGTCGCGGCCTTTGACGCGGTGGGCGCGATCCTGTTCATCGCCTTTGTGATCGTGCCCCCCGCCACGGCCTACCTTCTGACGCGCCGGCTGTGGCTGATGCTGGTACTGTCCGTGGCGCTGTCCATCGCGGCCTGTGTGGCGGGCTATGTCCTGGCACGAGTATGGGATGTCTCCATCGCCGGGATGATGGCCAGCATGACCGGGCTGTGGTTCGCCACTGCGCTGCTGTTCGCGCCCGATCGCGGGCTGGTTGCGCAGGCGCTGCAGCGGCGCGCCCAGGCGCTCGACCATGATTGCCGCGCGCTGGTCGCCCATCTGTTTACACATCAGGGCACGCCAGAGATGGCCGAGGAAAACACCCAGCGCGCCCTTGTCGACCATCTGGGCTGGTCGCGCCCGCGCGCGCGCGCCGCCATCCTGCGCGCCCATGATCGCGCACTTGTCGAACGGCAGGGCGGTCTGCTGAGCCTGCGCGACAAGGGCGTGGCCGAGGCGGAACTCATCTTTGGCACAAAAGGCACCAACCGGGGCTGAACCGTGTTGAGCGGCCTAGTGGCAGGATCGCCATCGCCCGGCCATGGACGCGTCCACGCAAAAGGCCCGCATCTTGCGATGCGGGCCTTGCACATCCTTCGGGCGATGCGCTCAGTCCTCGGCGGCCTCTGCCTCAAGGCGGGCCAGATCGCCAGCGCCCTTGGCACTGACATCGCGCTCGACAAATTCAATGATCGCCATGGGAGCCATATCGCCATAGCGGAAGCCCGCTTTCAGCACACGGACATATCCGCCCTGACGATCCTTGTAACGCGGTCCGAGCACGTCGAACAGCTTGGCGACATACTGGTCCTGCTTGAGCTGCGCGGCTGCCTGACGACGCGCATGCAGATCGCCGCGCTTGGCCAGAGTGATCAGCTTCTCGATGATCGGACGCAGTTCCTTCGCCTTGGGAAGCGTGGTCTTGATCTGCTCATGTTCGATGAGCGAGCCTGCCATATTCGCGAACAGCGCCTTGCGGTGTTCATGTGTGCGGTTCAGGCGGCGGTATCCTCTCGCGTGACGCATTTTCCAACTCCTTCAACGTCTCGTTTTATGCTTTGTCCGGCAAGGGCTGCGTGACCCTCGCTCTCCTTGGGGCGATATGCCCGGGGGCGTAGGGTGGGTTGCCACCCACCTTACTGTAGGGTGGGTGCCAACCCACCCCTGCCCACCTCAGAACTGGTCCTCGAACCGTTTGGCCAGTTCGTCAATATTCTCGGGCGGCCATTCCTCGACATCCATGCCCAGATGCAGCCCCATGCCCGAAAGCACTTCCTTGATCTCGTTCAGCGACTTGCGCCCGAAATTCGGGGTGCGCAGCATCTCTGCCTCGGTCTTCTGGATCAGATCACCGATATAGACGATATTGTCGTTCTTCAGGCAGTTGGCCGAGCGTACCGACAACTCCAACTCATCCACCTTCTTCAGCAGCAGCGGGTTGAACTCCAGACCATCATCATCATCCTTCGCACCTGCCGATTCCGGCTCATCGAAGTTCACGAAGACCTGCAACTGATCCTGCAGGATGCGCGCCGCATAGGCCACGGCATCTTCGGCGCTCACGGCGCCATTCGTCTCGACCTTCATGGTCAGTTTGTCATAATCCAGCACCTGCCCTTCACGCGTGGGCTGGACATCATAGCTGGCCTTGCGCACGGGCGAGAAGATCGCATCGATCGGGATCAGCCCGATCGGCGAATCCTCGGGGCGGTTCTTGTCGGCAGACACATAGCCCTTGCCGGTATTGACCGTCAGTTCCATGTACACCGACGCACCGTCATCCAGATGGCAGATCACCTGTTCCTTGTTCAGAACCTCGATCCCGGCACTGGTTTCAATATCCGCCGCCGTCACGACAGCAGGCCCTTGCGCCGAGATCGACACACGCTTGGGCCCTTCGACATCCATGCGCAGCGCAACGGTTTTAAGGTTCAGCACGATATCGGTCACATCCTCGCGCACACCGGGCACCGAGGAGAATTCGTGCAGGACATTGTCGATCTGAACGCTGGTGATCGCCGCGCCTTGCAACGACGACATCAGCACGCGGCGCAGCGCGTTGCCAAGCGTCAGGCCAAAGCCCCGCTCCAGCGGTTCTGCCACCACAACGGCCTGACGCATCGGGTCGCTGCCCGGTTTCACGTCAAGCTGCGAGGGCTTGATCAATTCCTGCCAGTTCTTGTGGATCATGCGTGTCGCCTCCATTCCTGTTGCTGCGCCATGTCCGAAACGCGGCAACGCCCGAGGGCAAAAATGACAAGGTCGGGCCGCATGAATCATGCAGCCCGCCGAAAACGTATCGACCGGTCAGACGCGGCGGCGCTTGGGTGGGCGGCACCCGTTATGCGCCATCGGCGTCACATCGCGGATCGAGGTGATGTTGAACCCGGCAGCCGCCAGCGCCCGCAGCGCGGATTCGCGACCCGAACCGGGGCCCTGCACTTCGACTTCCAGCGTCTTGACGCCATGTTCCTGCGCTTTCTTGCCAGCATCTTCGGCGGCAAGCTGCGCGGCATAGGGGGTCGATTTCCGCGACCCCTTGAAGCCCATCGTGCCAGCCGACGACCACGAGATCGCATTGCCCTGCACGTCCGAGATCAGGATCTTGGTGTTGTTGAAGCTGGAATTCACATGTGCGACGCCAGCAGCGATATTCTTGCGCGCCTTGCGCTTTACGCGAATCTTGTCACGAGCCATCTGTGCACCCCTTCCTTATTTCTTCTTGCCGGCAATTGCTTTTGCCGGACCTTTGCGCGTGCGCGCATTGGTATGGGTGCGCTGACCGCGCACAGGCAGGTTGCGACGATGGCGCAGACCACGGTAAGAGCCGATATCCATCATGCCCTTGATGTTCATCTGCACTTCACGGCGCAGGTCGCCCTCAACCGTGAAATTCGCGTCGATATGTTCGCGCACTGCCAGAACTTCGGCGTCTGACAGCTCGTTGATGCGGCGGCTCGGCTCGATGCCCACTGCGGCGCAGATATCCCGTGCCGATTGGGGGCCGATGCCGTGGATGTAGGTCAGTGCGATGGGGACGCGTTTCCCCGTCGGAATGTTGATGCCAGCAATACGTGCCACGCGGGTTTCCTTTTTGTTGCGGTTCCGTAATCCCAGAACCTTTTTTCACAACACGGGGGCAACTGTCCCCGCGTGCCTTTCCAAACTGAAACACGCCCCGAAAACCGAGGCGCGATTCGCTTGTCGAGAGTTTCGCCTATGACCTTTTCCCGAGCGCGTCAAGTGCCCGCGGAACGCTGCCGCAAAACGGGCGGGAGCGCGCCTCAGGCGTCCAGAACCCGCGCAATCGCGCCGGATACATCATCCACCGCACCCATGCCATCCAGCACGGCCAGCCGGTCCTTGGCGTAGTAATATCCCAGCAGCGGAGAGGTCTGTTTGTAATAGGCCATCAGACGTGTGCGCAGCGCATCTTCGGTATCGTCGCTGCGGCGCAGGAAATCGGTGCTGCCGCAGGCGTCACAGACACCGTCAACGCGCGTCGGGCGGGTCGAGTCGTGATAGACCTCGCCACAATTCGCGCAAGAGAACCGGCCCGTGATCCTCTCGACAAGCGCCTCGTCATCGACGCGCATCTCGATAACGTGATCGATGGGCGTGCCGCGATCCGCCATCAGACGCTCCAGCGCATCGGCCTGTGCCAGCGTGCGCGGGAACCCGTCAAAGATCGCCCCGGCACCATCCAGCGAATCCAGCTTCTCGGAAATCAGGCCGATCACGATCTCATCGGTGACCAACTCACCGCGCGCCATGATCCCGGCAACACGGCTGCCCATCTCCGTGCCCGACTCCTTGGCCTCGCGCAGCATGTCGCCGGTCGAAAGCTGGACCATGCCGCGCCCCGTGACCAGGCGCTTGGCCTGCGTGCCCTTGCCCGCGCCGGGCGGGCCGATCAGAATAATATTCATCGCCGCGTCGGTGCCTTCGGCTTGGAGCCGCCCGGACGCTTGCGCCCCTTGCCCCGCAACTGTGATTTTTCCAGCAGCCCCTCATACTGATGCGCCACCAGTGCCGATTGCACCCGATTCATCGTATCCATGGTCACCGACACAACAATCAGAACCGATGTCCCGCCGAAATAGAACGGAATGGCCAACTGCCCGCGCAGGATTTCCGGCAACAGACAGACCGCCGCAAGATAGGTCGCCCCGACTGTCACCAGACGCACGACAACGTAATCCAGATATTCCTCGGTCCGCTTGCCCGGACGGATGCCCGGAATGAACCCGTTCTGGTTTTTCAGATTGTCGGCCACGTCCTCGGTCTTGAACGACACGTTCTGCGTGTAGAAGAATGTGAAGAACACGATCATGGCCGTGAAGAACGCCAGATAGGCGGGCTGGCCGGGGCCGAAATAGGCCAGCATCGTCGCCATGAAATCGCTCTGCGCGCCGCCTGAAAATGTGCCGATGGTTGTCGGCAGCAACAACAGTGACGAGGCAAAGATCGCCGGGATCACATTGGCCGGGTTGACCTTGATCGGCAGATGCGACGCGCCACCGTCAAAGACCTTCATGCCCACCTGACGCCGCGGATACTGGATCGTGATTTTCCGGATCGCCCGTTCCATGAAGACAACGAAGGCGATCACCAGAACCACCATTATGATGACACCGATCACAACCGCGGGCGACAGGTCACCCGAACGCCCCTGGCTGAGGAACTGTGCAAGCGCGGCCGGAATCTCGGCGATGATGCCCACGAAGATGATCAGCGAGATACCGTTGCCGATGCCGCGCTCAGTGATCTGCTCACCCAGCC
>PWWF01000240.1 GCA_003561595.1 Paracoccaceae bacterium
ATCTGATCGCACTCATGCGCACCAATCTGAACGTGCAGGAACTGACCGTACAGGCGCTGCTGACGGAAAACCGCGAGCATATCTACCACGCGGCCATGCTCGATCCGCACACAAGCGCCGAGCTGGACCTGCGCCAGATTCGCGCGCTGGTCGATGACCTGCTGGCCGCGCATGGTGACTGGCTGCCCGCGTGGTGCCATGGACGCAAGGCAGCATGATCTTCATCTTGCCAAAAATACTCACATACCCCCTCAATACCCGGAGAACCGCATGACCCCTGTCTATCCCGATCTTGATGGCGCATCCGTCTTCATCACTGGTGGCGGCTCGGGGATCGGCGCGGGCCTGACCGAGGCGTTCCTGCGCCAGGGCGCATGCGTGGCCTTTGTCCAGCGCTCCGATGCCAGCGGGTTCTGCGACGAGATGGAAGGGGCGACGGGCAACCGCCCCCTCTTCATCGCCTGTGACATCACCGACCCGGACGCCCTGCAAGCCGCCATCGCAAAGGCCGCGCAGGTGCAGGGCGACATTCAGGTGCTTGTGAACAACGCCGCCAATGACCAGCGCCACACGCTGGCCGAGGTGACGCCGGACTTCATGGACTGGGCGCTTTCGATCAATTTCAAATGCTATGTGACCGCCTGTCAGGCCGTCACTCCCGCCATGCAGAAGGCCGGGCGCGGGTCGATCGTGAACCTGACTTCGATCAGCTACATGATGGGCAATGCGGGCTATCCGATCTACACCTCGGCCAATTCGGCGCTTAACGGGCTGACCCGCAGCCTGGCGCGCGAATTCGGCCCCGACCGTATCCGCGTGAACGCGCTGGTGCCCGGCTGGGTGATGACGCCCAAGCAGATCGAGAAATGGGTCACACCGGAAAAGCTGGCCGCACATCTGGAACGCCAATGCCTGCCTGATGAGCTGGTGCCCCCCGATATTGCCGCAGGCGCGTTGTTTCTGGCATCGGATACCAGTCGCGCGATGACCGGTCAGGCGCTGGTGATCGATGGCGGCGTGGTGGTGACGGGATGAGCAGCATCGACTGGATCGCAGTGGATTGGGGCACCTCGAATCTGCGGGTCTGGGGGCTGGCGGGTGACCGGGTGATCCGACAGGCAAGCTCGGATCAGGGCATGGCGCAGCTGGCGCGCAGCGAATTCGAGGGCGCACTTCTGGCGCTGGTGGCAGACTGGCTGCCCGATGCGCAGATCACGCCCGTCATCGCCTGCGGCATGGTTGGCAGTCGTCAGGGCTGGGTCGAGGCGCCCTATCGCGCGCTGCCCTGCACCCCCCTTGGCGGCACGCTGGCGCAGGCGCCCTGCCGCGATCTGCGCCTGTCTGTACATGTCGTGCCCGGGCTGAAACAGACGCGACCCGCCGATGTGATCCGGGGCGAGGAAACCCAGATCGCCGGGTTTCTGGCGCTTCATCCCGGATGGGACGGGGTGATATGTCTGCCCGGCACTCATAGCAAATGGGTCCATATCAGCGCGGGTGAGGTGGTCAGCTTCCAGACCTTTCTGACCGGTGAGATGTTTGCCCTGCTTTCGGACCAGTCCGTGCTGCGCCACACGGTCGGGGGCTGGGACGATGCCGGGTTCGGCCCCGGTGTCGAACAAGGGATGGAACGCCCCGAGCGGCTGATGGCACGGCTGTTCACGCTGCGCGCCGAGGGGCTGCTGGACGGGCTGGACCCGGGCCTTGCGCGGGCGCGACTGTCGGGCCTGCTGATCGGGGCGGAACTGGCCGCAGCCAAACCCTATTGGCTGGGCCAGCGCGTGGCGCTGATCGGGGCGGATGCGCTGATGCAAAGCTATGCGCAGGCGCTTGGTCCCCTCTCGGTGCCGGTCAGCACGCATGATGCCACGGAAATGACGCTTGCGGGGCTTTCTGCCGCGCGGGCGCAGTTGCCGGAAGCGGGGGCGCGCCCATGCGTGAACTGATCGCCATTCTGCGCGGCCTCACCCCCCCCGAGGCCGCCTCTGTCACCCGCGCGCTGATCGATGCGGGCATCACCCGGATCGAGGTGCCGCTGAACTCTCCCGACCCGCTGGACAGCATTGCTGCCATGCAGGCCGAATTCGGCGATCAGGCCCAGATCGGCGCGGGCACCGTGCTGGAGGTGGCGCAGGTCCGGGCCGTTGCCGCCACGGGCGCGCGGCTTGTCGTGTCTCCCGATTGCAACCCGGATGTGATCACGGCCACCCGTGCCGCCGGGCTGGACAGCTTTCCCGGCATCTTCACCCCGACCGAGGCTTTTGCCGCCCTGCGCGCGGGGGCAACCGGGCTCAAGCTGTTTCCCGCCGCACAGATCGGGGCAGCAGGGCTGGCAGCCATGCGCGCGGTGCTGCCGCAAGGCACACCTGTTTATGCCGTGGGCGGTGTCGGCCCGCAGGATTTCGCGACATGGCGCAAGGCCGGCGCCACGGGGTTCGGTCTGGGCACCGCGCTTTACGCTCCCGGTATGCCCGCGCCAGAGGTCGCCGCCCGCGCCCGCGAGGCCGTCGCCGCATGGGATGCCTGCGCCTGACAGGCCCAGATAAAGAGAGCGTACATGACCCGCAGCCTTGGCGTTTGCTACTATCCCGAACACTGGCCCGAAGACGTCTGGCCACAGGATGCCGCCCGCATGACCGAGGCCGGGCTGACCTGGGTCCGTATCGGCGAATTTGCATGGTCGCGGCTGGAACCCGCCCTCGGCCAGCCTGACTTCGGCTGGCTGGATCGCGCGATTGCGGTCCTTGGGGCCGCAGGGCTGAAAGTGGTGCTGGGCACGCCCACAGCCACGCCTCCGCGCTGGATGCTGGACCGCCACCCCGACATGCTGGCGGTGGATGCGCAGGGCCACCCGCGCAAATTCGGCTCGCGCAGGCATTACTGTTTCAGCCATGGGGGCTATCTGGCCGAGTGCAAGCGCATCGTCACCCTGCTGGCCGAACGCTACGGCAGCAACCCGCATGTCGCCGCCTGGCAGACCGATAATGAATATGGCTGCCATGATACGATCCACAGCTATTCCGACGCGGCCCGATCAGCCTTTCGCGACTGGCTGGCGGATAAATATCAGAACACGGAGGCGCTGAACCGCGCCTGGGGCAATGTGTTCTGGTCGATGGACTATGCGCATTTCGACCAGATCGACCTGCCCAATCTGACCGTCACCGAACCCAACCCCGCGCATGTGATGGACTTTCGCCGTTTCAGCAGCGATCAGGTGGTGGCATTCAACCGCGCGCAAATTGACATCATCCGCCGCCATTCCAGCGCGCCGATCGCGCATAACTACATGGGCCGGATCACCGAATTCGACCACTGGGCGGTGGGCGCCGATCTGGATATCGCGTCATGGGACAGCTATCCGCTGGGCTTCCTGTCCGACCGGCTGGAAGCGGATGCCGCGCACAAGGCCGCTTTCCTGCGGCAGGGCGATCCGGATTTTCAGGCCTTCCACCATGACCTCTATCGCGGGGTCGGGCGCGGGCGCTGGTGGGTCATGGAACAGCAGCCCGGCCCGGTGAACTGGGCACCTTACAACCCTGCCCCCCTGCCAGGCATGGTGCGGCTCTGGACGTGGGAAGCGTTCGCCCACGGGGCCGAGGCCGTGTGCTATTTCCGCTGGCGGCAGGCCCCGTTTGCGCAGGAACAGATGCATGCGGGGTTGTTGCGCCCCGACAGCGGCCCCGCCCCCGGTCTGGCAGAGGCCGCGCAGGTCGCGCGCGAACTGACGGATGCGCCCGAACAGGGCTGCGCGCCCGGCGATGTGGCGCTTGTCTTTGACTATGAAAGCGCATGGGCCTGGACAACACAGCCGCAGGGCGCGGATTTCGATTATTTCCGCCTGTGCTTTGCTTGGTACCGGGCGCTGCGCAGGCTGGGGCTGAATATCGACATCATTCCCCCCGATACCAAGGATTTGGCGCCGTGGCGGCTGGTGCTGGCACCGGGGCTGTTCACCCTGTCAGACCGTCTGCGCGCGGAACTCCCCTCTTGCCCCGGCGCGGTGGTCCTTGGTCCGCGCGCCAATGCCCGCACCCGTGATTTCGCGATCCCTGTTCCGCTGCCGCCCGACCTGCCGGGGCTGGATGCGCGCGTGACGCGTGTCCAAAGCCTGCCCCCCGGCGCGGCCGAGATGCTCGATAACGGTGGCCGCTTCGTGCATTGGGTCGAGGATATCGAGACGACAGCCGAAACCCCGATAAAACGGCGCGACGGCAGCCCCGCCCTGATCCGCCATGGCGCGATGCAGTATCTGGCCGGGTGGCCCGATGATACCACGCTGGCCGATATCCTGCGGAACATCTGTACCGAACAGGGCATCGCGACGCTGGACCTGCCACCGCAACTGCGCCTGCGCGACAGCGGGGGGCGGCGCTACATCTTCAACCACGGGGCCGAAGCAATCACCTGGCAGGGGCGCAGCATCGCGCCTGCAGGGGTCGATATCCGGGCGATTGACTGACTCTCTTTGCAGCATGACACGGCGCTTGCAACCGGCGCGGCATGGCCCGATTGTCGTGACATGGACAAGAGCACCCTGCGCCTGCGTATCCGGATCACATTTGGCGATCACGGCATGATCGGCCCCGGCAAGGCGGAATTGCTGGACCGGATCGCGCGCTGCGGCTCTATCGCTGCGGCGGGGCGCGAGATGGGGATGAGCTATCGGCGCGCCTGGGAACTGGTAAGCACGATGAACGCCATGTTCCGCGATCCCGTGGTCACCCGCACGCGCGGCGGTCCGGGCGGGGGTGGTGCCGCGCTGACAGAGGCCGGGCGGGAGGTGCTGGCGCTCTATCGTGCGTTCGAGCGTGAGGCGATGACCGCCGGGGCCGAACAGATCGCGGAACTGCAATCACGGCTGCGCGATATTCCCGAAGAAAAATAACGCTTGTGCCAGCGGGCCGTCTGCGGCGATATGGTCAGCGGATCATATCGCACGAGGCCCCAATGCCGCTTCGCCTTGGCCGCCAGTTCTTGCTGGCGGCAGTGTCATCGCTGACCCTCGCCGCCGCGCCCGCTTGGGCGCGAGGGGACGCGCCCTTGGTCGCGGCAGCCTCGGACCTGCAATTCGCGGTCGAAGACATCGCCGCCGCCTTTGAGGCCGAGACCGGGATGCGCGTGCGGCTGGCCACGGGATCGACCGGCAATTTCGCCCGCCAGATCCGCGAGGGCGCACCGTTCGAGATATTCATGGCCGCAGATGAGCAGTTCATCGCGGATCTTTATGCCGATGGTTTCACGCGGGATGCGGGCGATCTCTACGCCATCGGGCGGCTGGCGATCATGGTGCCCCATGGTGCGGGTCTGGCACCGGATGCGGAACTGGATCATCTGGCCGAAATGCTTGCGGCAGGGGAGATCACCCGCTTCGCCATCGCCAATCCCGACCATGCCCCCTACGGCATGCGCGCGCGCGAAGCGCTGCAGGCGCGCGGGCTGTGGGAGGATCTGCAGCCGGTGCTGGTACAGGGCGAGAATGTCAGTCAGGCCGCCGCATTTGCGCTGTCGGGCAATGCCGAGGGCGGGATCATCGCGTGGTCGCTGGCGCTTGCCCCGCAACTGGCGGGACGCGGAGACTACGCGCTGATCGACGCGGAATTGCACAGCCCCCTGCGCCAGCGCATGGCGCTGCTGAAGAATGCAGGCCCGGTGGCAGAGGCGTTTTATGCCTATCTGATGGCCCCCACCGCCCGCGAGATCATGGCACGCTATGGCTTTGCCCTGCCAGAGGAGTGACGCATGGACTGGACAGCGCTGGAGCTTTCGCTGCGGCTGGCGGGCTGGACGGTCGCGATCCTGCTGCCGGTGTCGATCCTGTTTGGCCGGTTCCTCGCCTTTCGGCAGTTCCGGGGCAAGGCAGTGGTCGAGGCGCTGGTGATGCTGCCGCTGGTGCTGCCGCCGACAGTGCTGGGGTTTTATCTGCTGGTCACCTTTGGCCGCAACTCGCCCATCGGGCAGCTTTGGCAGGATGTCTTTGGCAGCCAGTTGGTGTTCAGCTTTACCGGGCTGGTGATCGCCTCGGTCATCTTCAACCTGCCCTTTGCCATACAACCCGCCCAGCGCGGGTTTCAGGCCATCCCGGCAGAACTGCGCGAAGCGGCCAGTTGCTGCGGCATGTCCCCCCTGCGCGCGCTCTGGAAGGTCGAGCTGCCGCTGGCATGGCCCGGCGTGGTGACCGCGATGGTGCTGACTTTCGCGCATACGCTGGGCGAATTCGGGATCGTGCTGATGGTCGGCGGCTCCATCCCCGGAGAAACTCGGACCATCGCCATTTCGATCTATGACCGGGTGCAGGCGTTTGACACCGACTCTGCCGCGATCATGTCGGCTGTGCTGGTGGCGATCTCGGTGAGCACCATCGCCGTGACCTTTGCGCTGTCGGCGCGCATCGGCAAAAGGCTGTCATAATGGCGCTGGAGGTGAGCGCACAGGCCAGCGCGCCGATCCCGCTGGATGTGGCGTTCCGCGTGGCGCCCGGCGCGTTGCTGGCGCTGGTGGGGCATTCGGGGTCGGGCAAGACGACGCTCTTGCGCATGATCGCAGGGCTGTGGACGCCTGGGCAGGCGCATGTGGCGGTGGATGGCCGGACATGGCTGGACACGGGCGCGCAGGTCAACCTGCCCCCGCATCGCCGCCGGGTGGGGCTGGTGTTCCAGAACTACGCGCTGTTTCCGCATATGAGTGCTGCCCAGAATGTCATGGCGGCGATGGATCAGCCCGATCCTGTCGAAGC
>PWWF01000356.1 GCA_003561595.1 Paracoccaceae bacterium
CCGCCAGATTCAGGATCGGGCTGGAGCGCTGATGCGCGCGGAAGCTCGTGTAAACCTCGGCCGCGGCGGCATCCTCTATCGGCACGGAAAACAGGGTGCGAAAGATCACATCGGCGGCGGCATGGCTCATGGCCTGCTCGACCTCCAACTCTCCGGCGTGCAGGCGCGTGGCCATGGCCTGTGTCGCGTCCCACATGGCGGGAAAGGTTTCGCGCAGGCGACCACCCTCGAACGCCGGGTCGATCATGCGCCGCTGCCGCGCCCATGTCGCGCCATTGGTCACAAAGACCGAATTGCCCAGAAGCAGGCGCAACCCCTCGCGCACGCGGGTCGATTTGGGGAAATCCTGCGCGCGGTCTTGCAAGACCAGCCGCACCAGATCGGGCGTGTTAACCATGACCGAATGCAGAAACGGCAGCCGCACCTCGGCCATCTTGGCGCGATACAGCCGTTCAGGCTGCGCCGACAGGATATCGCGGCGGAAAAGGGCCAGATGCCGCCAGAAACCTGTGCGGTCGGGGCGGTGGTCGGGCATCGGCGGGCGCGTCATGGCAGACGCTCCGACGCGGGCAGATAGCAGGCATGGCTGACCGAGGCCGAGGGCTTGCGCCCCGCATAGCGATCGGCCAGCGCCAGCGGGCCTGCGGTGATCAGGAAATAGTCATAGTCGCGCGGCGCGTCAAAGGCGCAAAGATACTGAAAATGCAGCCGGAAGTAGCGGCGACGGTATTTGCGATAAGTCTCTGGCCGCAGGCTTTGCGTAAACGCCGCCGAGATGACAAGCGGCCAGCGTTTGCCCGCGCGTGGGGCGGCACCCGAGGACGATACCGGATCGCACAGCGCATAGCAGCAGCCATCGCCCGGCGCGGTGACATCCAGCCAGAACAGCGCGTCCGAGGTGCTGAGATAGCGCAGATCCTCGCGTAGCCCCTGCGCCTGCGGCAGGTAGGATTGCATCGGCACCGCATGGCCCAGCGACAGGAACCCCAGCCGCGCGCCACCCTGCCCCGCCCGGATCACCCGCGCCAGAACTGACACGCCCAGATGCACGCCCGAGGAATGGCCGACCACCAGCACCTCATCCAGATCAGGGTCGGCCAGTGCCTCGGCTATAAGGTCTGCGAAATGCTCCAGCCGCGCCTCCAGCTCGGGCGGGTTGCGGCCCCGGTGCCTGGCGGTAAAGGCGAAATCCAGCAGCAGGTAATGCACGAAGAACCGCCCGTCGATGCGGCGGAACCCGTGCAGGATGGGTGGCACCACGACCAACCCCAAGGGCCAGCCCAGCCAGCCCGGCAGCACCTGCACCAGCCCCCAGCCCAGCAGCGCCGCCGCCCCCAGCGCCAGGGCAAGCTGGCCCAGCAGCATGACGACCGGATACATCGCCGCGATGCCCGGCCCTGCGCGCAGGCGAAACAGCCGCAGCAGCGCCCCGGTCGAAAGGTATATCCACGCGGTCTGCACCAACAGCAGATAGGTCGCCGCCACCCCGGCCTGCATGGACGAGCGCACGATATCGGACCATTCAAGGATGTTGATTTCGCTCTCGGTCTCTACCCCGTCCACGGTCGAGGTCACGATCCAGCCATAGGGGCCATCGCCCTTTTTCGGCCGCTGGCGGATGCGGTAGCCGGAAATGCGCGCCTGCTCTGCTGCTTCGGTGCGATAGAGTTCGCGGTAACGGCGCGGCGGGAACGGGTCATAGCCGGGGATGTAGAACACCCGCCTGCGCCGCACGGTTTGCGGTGTGTCGCTGCTTTTATGCTTTTCGCGCGCGCCCATGTTGCCTGCCCATCTTTTGGGCCGCAGGTTAGCGACAAATCACGGCAAGATTAAGCCATTCTTCTCAGGCCCGGACCTGCTGCAGAATCTCCAGCAGCAACCGGGCGTAGCCGTCATAACCGCCCGCGTCGTGAAAGCTGGTCAGATGCCGCTCGATCATGCCGCTATAGGCGACGCCATCAAAGCTCGCGATGTCGAAATCGATGACCGAGACATGGCCATCCGCGCTGACGCACAGATTGCGGCCATCGGGGTGCATGTCCAGATGCGCCACGTTTGCCGCGCGCAACTGCGCCACGATGCGGGTGACCTGCGCCTCCGGGTCAGGCAGCAGGGCGCGGCGACCGTCCTGCACCATCTCGCGCACGGTGGGGCCCTGATGCGTGATCTCGAAGCAATGATCCTCGGGCCGGATCACGATGATCTGGGGGAAATGCGACCGTTCCGCGCCTGTCACGCGCGCCAAACGCTGCAGGCAGGTGCATTCCAGATAGAGCGCCTGATCGGCGGTCAGCCCGCTCCAGAGCAGGCGCTCGCGCGCGGTTTTCCACAGCGTCGTGCGCCCGGCGCGGGGCTGCAGCTCGGGCCGCAGGCTGCCGGGGGGTGGCAGGATCGGGGGCTGGGGGCCGCGCTGCTCATGCGCCTGCAGCCGTGCGCGCAGAAAGGCGATCTCGCGCAGGGCGGCCCCGTGGCGCTGCTTGAGCTTGCGCCGCTTGACCCGCAACGCGCGCAGGCGCCTGGCCATGTCGCGGGGCTGCGCGTCGCCCTCGGTCACGGGGCGAAGGCCGCGCCCAGGGCAAGCTCGATCATCTGGCCGAAGCCTTGTTCGCGCGCGTCCGAAGGCAGCGCCTCGCCGGTCAGCAGATGGTCGGACATGGTCAGCACCGCCAGCGCCCGGACCTTGTGGCGCGCGGCCAGGATATACAGCTCCGCCGCCTCCATCTCGACGCACAGAATGCCGTGGCGCTGCATGATTTCGGTCAGGTCATTGCGTTCGTCATAGAACACATCCGACGAATAGATCCCGCCGACATGCGCGCGCGCGCCCATCGCCAGCGCCTGCGCATGGGCGGCCTGCAGCAGCCCGAAATCGGCGCAGGGGGCGAAACTGACCTCGCGCATGATCGCGCGTGACGGGGTCGACAGCGTGCTTGCCGTCTGCGCCAGCACGATATCGCGGATCTGCACATCGGGCTGCATCGCCCCGGCGGACCCCACACGGATCAGCGTTTTCACCCCGTAATCGCGGATCAGTTCATTGGCATAGATCGACATGGATGCCATGCCCATCCCCGAGCCGTGGATCGTGACGCGGTGGCCCTGCCAGTCGCCGGTATAGCCCAGCATGCCGCGCACCTGATTGATGCAGACAGGGTTGTCCAGATAGGTCTCTGCCGCCCATTTCGCGCGCAACGGATCACCCGGCATCAGCACGGTTTCGGCGATCTGGCCGGGTTCGGCCCCGATATGGATGGTCATGGCAGCCCTCTAACTTGATGCGGGGCCAGATTGCCCCCTTCCCCCGCGCGGCGCAAGCGCCTATAGATCGGCGCGCAAATGCAAGGGATGACAGCCATGCGACAGGCCACGCTTTCGCGCAAGACCTCCGAGACAGATATCACTGTCAGCGTCACGCTGGACGGCACCGGTCGCAGTGAGTGCAAGACCGGTGTGGGGTTTTTCGACCATATGCTGGACCAGCTTGCGCGGCATTCGCTGATCGACCTGCAGGTGCAGGCCAAGGGCGATCTGCATATCGACGATCACCACACGGTCGAGGATTGCGGCATCGCGCTGGGTCAGGCACTGGCGCAGGCACTGGGCGACAAGCGCGGCATCCGCCGCTATGGCGAATGCCGGCTGGCGATGGATGATGCGCAGATCGCCTGCGCGCTCGATCTGTCAGGGCGGCCCTATCTGGTCTGGAATGTGGAGTTTCCGCAGGGCAAGATCGGCAGTTTCGATGTGGAACTGGTGCGCGAGTTCTTTCAGGCACTGGCCACGCATGGCGGGATCACGCTGCATCTGGACCGGGTGCAAGGGTTCAACGCCCATCACATCGCCGAAGCCACGTTCAAGGCCACGGCCCGCGCCCTGCGTATGGGCCTGGAGCCCGATCCGCGCAGCACGGGCGCGATCCCCTCGACCAAGGGACGCTTGTGACGCGCCATGCATACGGTTCTGGTCGATTATGAGAGCGGCAATCTGCATTCCGCCGAAAAAGCCTTTCAGCGCATGGCGCAAGAGGTGGGGGGCGGCACAGTCGCGGTGACGGCGCGGGCCGAGGATGTGGCGCGCGCCGACCGGATCGTGCTGCCGGGCGACGGGGCCTATCCCGCCTGTCGCCGCGCGCTGGGTGCCGTGGATGGCATGATCGCCGCGCTGGAAGAGGCCGTGCTGCACCGCGCCGTGCCCTTCATGGGGATCTGCGTGGGCATGCAGATGCTGGCCACTGTCGGGCGCGAATATGAAGAGGTTGCGGGGCTGGACTGGATCGGCGGGGCGATCGAGCGGATCACCCCGGCGGAAGTGTCCTTGCCCGTGCCGCATATGGGCTGGAATGATCTGGTGATCGACCGCGCCCACCCGGTTCTGGACGGCGTGCGCGCGGGCGATCACGCCTATTTCGTGCATTCCTATCAGATGGATGTCGCCGATCCCGCCCATCTGGTGTCGCATGTGGATTATGGCGGCCCCGTTACTGCCGTGGTGGCGCGCGACAACATCATCGGCACGCAGTTTCACCCCGAAAAGTCACAGGCAACCGGGCTCAGGATGATTGCGAATTTCCTGCGCTGGGCGCCCTGATCGGGACAGGCAGGGGGGGCTTTGCCCCCCCTGCACCCCCCCAGGATATTTGGACAAAGATGAAAGCAGAGACAGGATCAGAGTCGGGGGACCGCGTTGCCAAGGTGCTGGCGCGGGCGGGCGTGGCCTCGCGGCGCGGGGCAGAGGCGATGGTGCTGGCGGGGCGCGTCAGCGTGAATGGCGCGCGGATCGACAGCCCGGCGCTGAATGTCGGCCCCGGCGACCGGATCACGGTGGAAGGCAAGCCCCTGCCCGCGCCCGAGCCCGCGCGGCTGTGGCTGTATCACAAGCCCGCCGGGCTGGTGACCACCGCGCGCGACGAAAAAGGGCGCGAGACCGTGTTCGACGCGCTGCCCGAAGGGATGCCGCGTGTCGTGTCGGTCGGGCGGCTGGATCTGAATTCCGAAGGGCTGTTGCTACTGACGAATGACGGCGCCTTGAAGCGCAAGCTGGAACTGCCCGAAACTGGCTGGCTGCGCAAATACCGCGTGCGGGTCAATGGCACACCGACTGAGGAGAGCCTTGAGCCGCTGCGCGCGGGCATGGTGGTCGAGGGCGCGCGCTATCAGCCCATGATCGCGGGAATCGACCGTCAGCAAGGGGCCAACGCCTGGCTGACCATCGGGCTGCGCGAGGGGCGCAACCGCGAGATCCGGCGCGCTTTGGGCGCGCTTGGGCTGAGTGTGAACCGGCTGATCCGCATCAGCTATGGCCCGTTTCAGCTTGGCAAGCTGGCCAAGGGCGCGGTTGAGGAAATCCGCCCGCGCGTGCTGCGCGAACAGCTTGGCACGCTGGCAGACGATCCGCCCGCCGCGCCGCGCCGGCCCGCCGGGCGCCCGCAGGGCAAGCGGGTTAAGCGGCCCGCACCACCCGCCAAGGGCAGGCCCGCACGCCGCCCCCCGCGCAAGGAGTGAGCGGCCCGCGCACAGCGCGGGAATGGCTGTGGACGGAACCTTTCAAACGCTTCCGAGTTCGCTTATATTCAGGCCATATTGTCCGGGAGCGCCGCGTCATGTCATCCGAAGGCTTGCAGAACACGTCTTTCGCGCTTCTGGTGTGCCTGATGTTTTATGTTGCGATTGTCGGGGGTTAGGTCATGAGCAAGCGCTTCGGAGGACGTTACAGCCCCGATGCCACATCTGACGCCCCGGCCCGTGCCGCCCGCCCGCACCCGGTCGGTGCGCGGGTCAATCTGCTGTTCGTGCTGCCCTTTGCCTTTGTCATCCGCGGGTTTTTCAGCGAACCCGGCGGGCTGGCGATCAATCTGGGCGTTTTTGCCGTTCTGATGCTCGCTGCCTGGCTGACGCGCGAGGGGGTGCTGGCGCAGGCTGCCTATGACGCGCGGCGCGTGGCGCGGCGCCCGGCGATCCCGCGCAAGATCTTCGGCTCGGTCCTGACGGGGATCGGGCTGGGGCTGGTCGCGGTGGCCAGCGATCCCGCCACCGCGCTGATCTATGCGGGCTTTGGCGGGGCGCTGCATTTCGGGGCCTTTGGCGCCGACCCGCTGCGCGACAAGGGGATGGAGGGGGTCGACAGCTTTCAGACCGACCGCGCCGCGCGCGCCGTGGCCGAGGCCGAGGCCCATCTGCGCGACATGGCGCAGGCGATCCGGCGCACCAATGATCGCGCGCTGGTCGGGCGGGTCGAGGGGTTTGCCGACCATATCCGCCCGATGTTCCGCACCATCGAGAATGACCCGCGCCGCCTGAACGCGGCGCGGCGCTATCTGGGCATCTATCTGACGGGTGCGCGCGATGCGACCGTGAAATTCGCCGATCTCTATGCGCGCAATGGCGACAGGGCGGCGCGCGCGGAGTATGAGGCGCTGCTCGATGATCTGGAAGGGCGGTTCGAATCGCGCCGTGCTGCACTGCTGAGCAATGACCGTACGGATCTGGATATCGAAATCGAAGTGCTGCGCGAACGTCTGGAACGCGAAGGATTGCGCCCCGAGCCCTGACACCCCATTCTGGCGCGCGCAGGATGTCGCGCCCACCGCGAGAAAGGTACCCCCATGTCCGACACGATCCGCAAGGAAGCCGAGAAGCTGAACGATGAGATCAGCACACTGGCCGACGCGCCGCTGGCAGAGCCCGACGCCGCGCTGGTCGCCCTGCATGACG
>PWWF01000386.1 GCA_003561595.1 Paracoccaceae bacterium
CGGCCCCTCGCATTTCCTGCTGGAACTTTTCCACGGCCCGACGCTCGCGTTCAAGGATTTCGCGATGCAGCTGATCGGGCAGATGTTTCAGGCCGCGCTTGCGCGGTCGGGGCAGCGGGTGGCGATTGTGGGGGCGACCTCGGGCGATACCGGGTCCGCAGCGATAGAGGCATTTCGCGGGCTTGATGCGGTCGATGTGTTCATCCTCTATCCGCATGGCCGCGTGTCGGATGTGCAGCGCCGCCAGATGACGACGCCCTCTGAATCCAATGTTCATGCGCTGGCGATTGATGGCGATTTCGATACCTGTCAGGCGCTGGTCAAGGACATGTTCAACGATTTCACCTTTCGCGATGCCGTGGGGCTGGCAGGCGTGAATTCGATCAACTGGGCGCGTGTGCTGGCGCAGGTGGTTTATTACTTCTCGGCCGCCGTGGCGCTGGGGTCGCCGCACCGGCCCGTCAGCTTTACTGTGCCCACGGGCAATTTCGGCGACATCTTCGCAGGCTATATCGCGCGCGCGATGGGCCTGCCGATCGAGAAGCTGGTGATTGCCACCAACCAGAACGACATCCTGCACCGCGCGCTCTCCACGGGCGGCTATGCGACCGAGGGGGTCAAACCCTCGATCAGCCCGTCGATGGATATTCAGGTCAGCTCCAATTTCGAGCGCGCGTTGTTTGACGCATATGGCCGCGACGGTCAGGCCGTGGCCCGCGCGATGGCGGAACTGAAGGACTCAGGCGGGTTCAAGATCGGGCAGGGCGCGCTGGAGTTTCTGCGCGACAGCTTCACCTCTGGCCGCGCGTCAGAGGAAGAGACACGCGCCACCATCGCCCGCGTGGCAAAGGACACGGGCGAAGTGCTGTGCCCGCATTCGGCAGTTGGTGTGCATGTGGCCGAGGCGCATCTGTCCGCCACGCCCATGATCACGCTGGCCACGGCCCATCCGGCCAAGTTCCCCGACGCGGTCGAAGAGGCCACGGGCAGCCGCCCCGACCTGCCCCCGCGCATGGCCGATCTGTTCGAGCGCCCCGAACGCGTGACGCGCCTGCCCAATGATCTGGCCGCCCTGCAAACCCTTATTCGCGATCGGATCACGGCATGAGCGCACAGATCACCACGCTGCCCAATGGCTTTCGCATCGTGACCGAGGCGATGCCGGGGATCGAATCTGCGGCCATCGGCCTGTGGATCGAGGCTGGTGCGCGCCACGAGCAAGAGGCGCAGAACGGTGTCGCGCATTTTCTGGAACATATGGCCTTCAAGGGCACGGCGCGCCGCTCGGCCCTGCAGATCGCCGAAGAGATCGAGGATGTGGGCGGCTATATCAACGCCTATACCTCGCGCGAGATGACGGCCTATTTCGCGCGCATCCTGCGTGCCGATGTGCCGCTGGCGCTGGATGTGCTGGCCGATATCGTGCTGAACCCCGCCTTTGATGCCCGCGAGATCGAGGTCGAGCGCGGCGTGATCCTGCAGGAAATCGGGCAGGCGCTCGATACGCCCGATGACATCATCTTCGACTGGCTGCAGGAAACGGCCTATCCCGGCCAGCCCATCGGGCGCTCGATTCTGGGCCAATCCGCGCAGGTCGAGCGGTTCGGCGATGCCGATCTGCGCCGCTTCGTGGCCGAACATTACGGGCCGGGGCAGATGATCCTCTCGGCAGCGGGCGCGGTCGATCACGATACGCTGGTGCGGCTGGCAGAGCCGCTCTTTGCCCATCTCGCTCCGCGCCCGCGTCTGGTGGCAGAGCCCGCGCGTTTCGTCAGCGGCGAACGGCGCGAGACGCGCGCGCTCGAACAGGCGCATTTCGCCATGGCGATTGAGGCTCCGGATTACCGCGCCCCCGATTTCTACACCAGCCAGGTTTTTTCCGGCGCGCTGGGGGGCAGCATGTCCTCGCGCCTGTTCCAGCGCCTGCGCGAGGAACTGGGTCTGTGCTACACGGTCTTTGCCCAGTCCGGCGCCTATTTCGACACGGGCATGATCACGCTCTATGCCGGGACAGGGGCCGATCAGGTCGGCGATCTGGCTTGCCTGACCATAGACGAGATCAAGCGCGCCGCCGAGGATATGCGCGAGGATGAAGTCGCCCGCGCCCGTGCCCAGATGAAGGCCGGGCTGTTGATGGGGCTGGAAAACCCCGCGCAACGCGCCGAGCGGCTGGCCAAGCTGCTGTCGATCTGGGGTCGTGTGCCTGACCTGTCCGAGGCCGTTGCGCGGATCGACGCCGTCGATATGGCCGGGGTGCGCAAACACGCCTGCGATCTGCTGCACCACAGCGGGCTGGCCCTGGCGCTTTACGGGCCCATCGACCGCGCGCCCTATCTCTCCACCCTGAGCGAAAGGCTGGCGGCCTGATGCTGGGGCTGAGGCCCAAGCTGCAGATCGAGACCGCGCGCCTGATCCTGCGCTTGCCGCAGCATGCGGATTTCCGCGCCTGGGCCGATCTGCGGCGCAGCTCGGCCAGCTTCCTCACCCCGTGGGAGCCCACATGGGCTTCGGACCATCTGACACGCCGGGCCTTCACCAACCGCGTCACATGGGCCGCGCGCTGCCACAAGGCCGATACCGCGCTGCCGCTCTTCCTGATCCGGCGCGATGACATGGCGCTCGTGGGCGCGATCACGCTGGACAATATCCGCCGCGGCCCGGCGCAGGCCGGGACACTGGGCTATTGGGTCGGCGCACCCTTTGCCCGGCAGGGCTATATGCGCGAGGCGATCGGCGCGCTGGTGCATCACGCGTTTTCCGTGCTCGATCTTTCGCGGATCGAGGCGGCCTGCCTGCCCGAAAACGCCGCCTCGCGCGGGCTGCTGGAACGCGCCGGGTTCAAATACGAGGGCGTCGCGCAAAGCTATCTGCAGATCAACGGACGCTGGCGCAATCATGTGCTTTATGCAAGCCTGCGCCACGACCGGCGCGGGCGCACCGATGCCGGGGCCTGACAGGCGCCAGTCCGAGCTTCTCCGCCCTGCAATTTCATCTTTGCCCAAATATCCACGGGGATTTTCAAGGGGGGCGTGCCCCCCTTGAAGCAGGGGGCACTGGCCCGCAGGGCCAGCCTGGGGGGCGGCAGCCCCCCGGTTCCCTTCACGGATCAGCGCGGCGCGGCGGCACGGCGCAAACGGTCATTGATGGCGACACCCAGCCCCCGCTCGGGCACAGGCGCCACGGCAATCGCACGCCCCATCGCATCGGCCTCATGCAGCACGGCAAACAGCCGCGCGGCGGCCTCATTCAGATCGCCTGTGGCTGAAAGCGTCAGCTCCGCCCCCGCGCAATCCGGGCCAAAGCCGATCCAGACCTCATCTGCCGCCGGGGCCTGTGCATTCAGCCGCAGCGGCGCGCGCGGCGCGTAATGCGAGGGCAATTGCCCCGGTGCCGTGACCTGCCCGCCCCCGCCAGCCATCGGGGCCGCGCCCAGCACCTCTGTCAGTGCCTCCGCGCTCACGCCGCCCGCGCGCAGCAGGACCGGCGCGCCATCTTTGACTCCCAGAATCGTCGATTCCAGCCCCACCGGACAGGCCCCGCCATCCAGCACCGCCGCAATCCGCCCCGACAATCCGGCCAGCACATGCGCGGCCGAGGTCGGGCTGATCCGGCCGGACGGGTTGGCCGAGGGGGCCGCGACCGGGCCGCCAAAGGCATCGAGAACCGCGCGCGCCAGCCCATGGGCGGGCACGCGCAGCGCCACCGTCGGCAGCCCGGCGGTGACGGCAGGGGCCAGCGCGTGCCCCGCGCGCAAGGGGGCCACAAGCGTCAGCGGCCCGGGCCAGAAGGCGCGCGCCACCCTGAGTGCCGGGGGTGGCAGATCGGCCAGACGCTCTGCCGCCGCCAGATCCGCGACATGCACAATCAGCGGGTTCAGCGCCGGGCGGCCCTTGGCCGCATAGATCGCGGCGACGGCCTGCGGATTGCGCGCATCACCTGCCAGCCCATAGACGGTTTCGGTCGGCAGCGCGACCAGTTCGCCTGCTTGCAACACTGCAGCCGCGCGCGCGATCCCTGCGGCATCCGGGGGCAGTATTTCGGTCCTGTGCTCAGGCTCTGACATGGGCGTGACGTGGCGTTCCGGTTCAGAAATCGTGCCCAAGCCGGTATGACAGGGACTGCAGTGCCATAGGCGCTGTGCTTGCCCTTGCCAAGCCCTGCCAGCCCCTGAGAGGAGGGATCATGCCCTATCGCGCGCCCCTGTCGGATTTCAGCTTTCTGCTCGACCATGTCGTGGATTATGGCCAGCTTTCGCGGACCGAACGGTTCAGTGACGCCACATCCGACACCACGCAGGCCATCCTGTCCGAGGCCGCGCGCCTGTGCGAGGACGTGCTGGCGCCGCTGCAGCGCGCAGGCGATCTGCACCCCGCGAAACTGGAAAACGGAACCGTGCGTTGCCCGCCCGGCTTTGCCGAGGCGCATCGCGCCATCGCCGAGGGCGGCTGGATCGGCATTGCCGCTGACCCCGCCCATGGCGGGATGGGCCTGCCGCAGACGCTGGCCAATGCAGTAAACGAGATGATGTCCTCGGCCTGTCTGGCGCTGCAACTCAATCCGCTACTCAGCCTGGGCCAGGTCGAGGCGCTGGAGCATCACGCCAGTGAAGAGATCAAGGCGCTCTATCTGCCCAAGCTCATCTCGGGCGAATGGACCGGCACCATGAACCTGACCGAACCGCAGGCGGGATCGGATGTGGGCGCGCTGCGCAGCAAGGCCGAACCGCAGGGTGATGGCAGCTACGCCATCACCGGGCAGAAGATCTATATCTCGTGGGGCGATCATGATTTCGGCGGCAATGTCTGCCATCTGGTGCTGGCCCGTCTGCCCGACGGTGCGCCGGGCACCAAGGGGATCAGCCTGTTCATGGTGCCAAAGTTCCTGCCCGATGCCGATGGCAACCCCGGCACCCGCAACAGCCTGCGCGTCGTCTCGCTTGAACACAAGATGGGGCTGCATGGCTCGCCCACGGCAGTGATGGAATATGACGGCGCCACCGGCTGGCTGGTGGGCGCGCCGCACAAGGGCATGGCCGCGATGTTCACCATGATGAACAATGCCCGCGTCGGTGTCGGCATTCAGGGGATCGGCGTGGCCGAGGGGGCCTATCAGCACGCGCTGGCCCATGCGCAGGACCGCAAGCAGGGCCGCACCCCGGTATCGGGCACCGGCGCGATCCTTGAACATGCCGATGTGCGGCGCATGCTGGCGGTCATGAAGGCCGAGATCTTTGCCATCCGCGCCATCGCGCTGGCCAATTCCGTCGCTATCGACATGGCCGCCGCCACCGGTGAAGAGGACTGGGCCGCCCGCGCCGCGCTGCTGACGCCGATCACCAAGGCGCATGGCACCGATATCGGCTGCGAGGTTGCCGATACCGGCATCCAGATTCATGGCGGCATGGGCTTTGTCGAGGAAACCGGCGCCGCGCAATATCTGCGCGATGTCCGCGTGACCACGATCTATGAGGGCACCAATGGCATTCAGGCGATGGATCTGGTCGCGCGCAAAATGATGGATGGCGGCGAGGCCGCCTTTCGTCTGCTGCAAGAGGTCGAGGACACGGCAGAGGCCGCGCGCGGCCCGTTGCCCGACATGGCCGAGGATGTCTGGCAGGCCGCCGAATCGCTGCGCGAGGTTACCGAATGGCTGGTGGCGCAGGAGCTTAATGACCGCTTCGCCGGGGCCACTGCCTATCTGCGCGCCTTCGCGCGGGTGCTGGGCGCGCAGTATCACCTCAAGGCTGCCCTGTCCGGCGACCGGGGGCGGACAGCCCTTGCACATGTCTTCATGACCCGTATCCTGCCCGAGAATGCAGGTCTGCTGGCGCAGGTCAGGGCCGGGGCAGAAGGGCTTTATGCCGTGACGGATGATGATCTGGCAGCATGATGGACGGAAACGACAGCCGCGCGGGCCTGCGCTACCCGTTCGAGGGGCCCCCGCCCGAGGGCGAGGTGATCCGGATCGCAGACGGGGTGTTCTGGGCGCGGCTGCCGCTGCCGATGGTGCTGGATCATGTGAATGTCTATGTGCTGGATGATGGCGATGGCTGGACGGTCTTTGACACCGGGATGAACACCCAGCGCAGTCGTGCGATCTGGGAAAGCCTGCTGGCCGGGCCACTCAAGGGCAAGCCGGTCACGCGGGTCATCGCCAGCCACCATCACCCCGATCATATTGGCCTCGCAGGCTGGTTTCAGGCGCAAGGGGCCGCGCTGTTGAGCACGCGGACCGCCTGGCTGTTCGCCCGGATGCTGACACTCGATGCGCAGGACACACCCCCGCCCGAGATGCTGCGCTTCTGGAGCCGCGCGGGCATGGATGCGGCAATCCTCGATCAGCGCCGCTCCGAGCGCCCGTTCAATTTCTGCGATACGGTTGCGCCTCTGCCGCTGGGCTTTCACGACCTGCGCGAGGGGGCAGTGATCCGCGCGGGCGGGCGCGACTGGGATGTGCGGCTGGGGCAGGGCCATGCGCCCGACCAGATCACACTCTGGAGCCGCGATTGCGACCTTGTCCTCGGGGCGGATCAGCTATTGCCCTCGATCTCGCCCGTTCTGGGCGTCTATGCGACCGAACCCGATGCCGACCCCGTGGGCGAGTGGATGGCAAGCTGCACCCGGCTGAAGGAATTCGCGCGCCCGGAACATCTGGTGCTGCCTGGTCACAAACTGCCCTTTACCGGGCTGCCCCTGCGGCTGGATCAGTTGATCGAGAACCATCTGGGCGCCCTGCGGCGGCTGGAGGCGCTGTTGCACGAACCGCATGTCACCAGCGCCTGTTTCGGCCCGCTCTTCAAGCGCAAGGTCACCGACGCGACCTATGGTCTGGCGCTGGCAGAGACAGTGGCCCATCTGAATCATCTGTACGCGCAGGGGCGGGTGCGCCGCTGGCTGAATGACGATGGCGCATGGATGTGGCAGGCGGGCTGAGGGTTACGCGCCTCGCCCGTCGATCCGGGCATGCAGTTTGCGGATGATGCGGCTGGCCGTGGTCTGACACAGGCCCGGCACCACGGCATGGACCAGCGCGGCCAGCGCCGCGACACCCAGCCAGAACCCGAACCCCAGCGCAAAGCGCATATGTTCAAGATAGCTTTCATTCACCGAAGCCGGATGGTCAGTGAAGAGCGCGGCAAAAGGTTGCGTTCTGCCGCGTGTCTGATGTTGGCCGGTCTGCTGCATCTCGCCCTCTTTCATTGCACAAGTTCACGGGAAGTTAGTTCATATTCTGGATGCATGCGTCCCAAAGTTTATTTATATTTTCCATGAACTGAGATTTTATCCCAGAGTGAAGGCAAAACAGTGGATGAATTTGACCTGAAGATCCTGCGCCTGCTGCAACGCGATTCCACCTTGTCGGTCGATGCTCTGGCCGAAGAGGTCGGGCTGTCGCGCAATGCCTGCTGGCGGCGGATCAAATTGCTGGAAGGGTCGGGTGTCATTCTCGGCCGCCGCGCCCTGCTGGACGCAGAGGCGCTGGGCTGCAGCCTGATGGCGATTGTGCTGATCCGCACGACAGGGCACGATGCCGGGTGGCGCGAGGCCTTTCAGCGCGCGGTGGCAACCATGCCCGAAGTGGTCGGCGCCTACCGCATGACGGGCGATCTGGATTACATGCTGCGCGTCCGGGTGGCGGATATGGTCGCCTATGACCGGTTCTACAAGGCGCTGACATCGCGCGTACAGATCGCCGATATCTCGGCCAGTTTCGTCATGGAATTCCTGAAGGACACGACCGAACTGCCGCTTTAGGGCAGGGGCCGCGTTTGCCCGAACGCTCCGCGATGTCGCAGCGTCCCGGAAGGGGGTGACAGCGCCGCATTCATCCGCTATCCGAAACCGGAACCTCAGTGTCAGGAGGCCCGAATGGCAAAACACGAGCATGGCAAAATGGATATCACCGAGCAGGAAAAGACCTTTGCCGGTTTCATCCGCTACACGATCTGGGGCACGGCCATCAGTATCGGCGTGCTGATCTTCCTCGCCCTGACGAATGCCTGATACCTGCCCCCCGTGACGCAGGCCGCCCCAAGCCGGGATTTTCGCAGATGACAGTGACTTTCAGGCGCCCGGCATGGATGCTCGCGCTCATGGGCCTGTGCCTTGCGCTGCTGAGTGCGTGCGGCGCGCCGGGCATCTGGGCCAGTGACGCCGATGTTCAGGCCGCGCGCTATGCGCATGACGGCGCGGCGGAACTGACGCTGGTCACGATCATGCATCACCGCAGCGGGCGGGGCGATCACACGGCGCTGTTCATCAATGGGCGCGAGCGGGTGATCTTCGACCCCGCCGGCAGTTGGGAACGCAGCGTCAATCCGCGCCGTGGCGATGTGCATTACGGCATGTCGCCCGAGGCAGGCGCCTCTTTCTATCTCAGCCATGTGCGCGAGACGCATTATGCCAAGGTCCAGCGCATCGCCGTGCCGCTGGACGTGGCCGAACAGGCCAAGGCGCTTGCTTTGGCCGAAGGTGCCGTGGGCCCCGCGCGCTGCGCCATCAGCACGGCGCGCGTTCTGCGGCAATTGCCGGGCTTCGAGGGGGTTGGCAGCAGCTTTTTCCCGCAGGTCCTGATGCGCAATTTCGGGCAGATCCCCGGCGTGCAGGAATATGAGCTGCACCATGACGACCCCGAGCTGGAGGCCAAGGCGCGCCGCGTGCAGGCCCCTTTGTCCACGCCCTAGACGCAGGCTTGCCAAACCGCCCCGTGCGCGCAACAAGGCGCGGATGAACGAGTTCGTCTATACGCCCCCCGACACGCCGCTGGATATCCTGCACGAGGATCACGAACTGGTTTTCGTGAACAAGCCTGCGGGGTTGTTGTCGGTGCCGGGCAAGGGCGCGGACCGCGCCGATTGTCTGATGTCGCGCCTGCAGGTGGCATTTCCCGAAATCCTGCTGGTCCACCGGCTGGATCTGGATACCTCGGGCGTGATGGTCTTTGCGCGCAGCCCCCATGCGCAGCGCCATCTGGGCCTGCAATTCGAGAAACGCCAGACCCGCAAGACCTATATCGCGCGGGTCCATGGTATGCCGCAGGGCGGGTCTGGCCGCGTGGACCTGCCGCTGACAGTGGACTGGCCCAAC
This sequence comes from Paracoccaceae bacterium, assembly GCA_003561595.1. Taxonomy (GTDB): domain Bacteria; phylum Pseudomonadota; class Alphaproteobacteria; order Rhodobacterales; family Rhodobacteraceae; genus Roseinatronobacter. The sequence continues at coordinate 9,087 of PWWF01000386.1, forward strand.
CGCCCGCGCCAGATGGTGTGCCATCAGACAGGCCGCCCTGCGCAGACCGACTGGAAGGTGATCCGCACTGAAGCGACAGGCGCGCGGTTGCGGCTGATGCCGGTCACGGGGCGCAGCCATCAGTTGCGGGTGCATATGCTGGCGCTGGGCCACCCGATCCTTGGCGACCCGCTTTATGCGACTGGCGCGGCGCTGGCGCATCCGCGGCTGATGCTGCACGCGCAGGCGCTGCGGTTGCGGCACCCGGATGGCGGGAAGGGGATGACAGTCACGGCGCCTGTCCCGTTCTGAGCGCTGCAGGCGGTGCTATTTCGGTGATGAGGCGGCGCTGTCACCCGTCGCTTCGCGCCAATGCCTGCGGCAGAGCGAGACATAGGTTTCATTGCCGCCGATCTGCACCTGCGCCCCGTCGCGCAGTGCTTTTCCATCAGGACCCAGACGCACGACCATGGTTGCCTTCTTGCCGCAATGGCAGATGGTGCGCACTTCGCGCATCTCGTCCGCGAGCGCCAGCAGCGCGGCTGATCCGGGGAAAAGCTGCCCGCGAAAATCCACGCGCAGCCCGTAGCACATGACCGGCAGGCCCAAATCATCCACCACCCGCGCCAGTTGCCAGACCTGCGCTTCGGTCAGGAATTGCGCCTCATCGACAAAGGCACAGGCGGCGGGCCCTTCTGCCAGGCGCGCGGCCAGCAGGGTGAACAGATCGGTCTGCGGGTCAAAGCCTGTCGCCGGGGCCTCGATCCCGATGCGCGAGGCGATGCGCCCGGCGCCCGCCCGCGTATCCACTGCCGCTGTCAGCAGGACCGGCATCATCCCGCGCTCGCGGTAGTTATGCGCGGCCTGCAACAGGACTGTCGATTTGCCCGCATTCATGGTGGAGTAATGAAAATACAGCTTTGCCATGGCCGCTGCCATAGACCGGAACGCGCCGGTCTGGAAGTCCCGCGCGCCGTGATATAGGCTGCGGCACACAGGCAGGACGGAGCAGGCAATGGCAATCGTGATCTATGGCATCAAGACATGCGATTCCTGCCGAAAGGCGCTCAAATCCCTCGGGGCGCAGGGTGCCACTTTGCACGACATCCGTGCCCAGCCCCTGACCGAGGAAGAGCGGGCCGAGTTCACCGACCGGTTCGGCGATGCGCTGATCAACCGCAGCTCTGCCACATGGCGCGGGCTGGATGAAGGCGAACGCACTGCATCGCCGGATGCACTGCTGGCCGCGCATCCGACATTGATGAAACGCCCGGTGATCCGGGCAGGGGGCACGCTCTATCTGGGCTGGAAAACGGATGTTCAGCGCGCCCTCGGGGTCGCGTGAGCGTTCAGATCACTTGTGCTGCCCGAATGTCTGCGCTCAGAGCAGCTTGAGATCGCTCGCCGATTCGCGCCCGTCACGCCCGGCACGCAGCTCATAGGCGATCTTCTGATCATCGGCGAGCCCGGTCAGCCCGGCGCGTTCGACTGCTGAAATATGCACGAACACATCCTTGCCGCCCCCGTCGGGTGCGATGAAGCCATAGCCTTTGGTTGTATTGAACCATTTCACGGTGCCTGTCGGCATCGGTCGTCTCCTCAGTTCTCACTTCCCCCGGCAGGATTGCCGGGGCGTCGTTCAGCCAGGTCTTCCTTGGCCGACTGTGAAAACAGAGGCGTCCTCGAAAGTCTGTCATCCCGGCTCGACTGTGCCACAGCGGGGTTAAAACGCAAGCGTTTTGGCTGTAAGGCTGCGTCGGGGCACGGTTTTGCCCGAAATTCAGGAGATGACGGAAACATGCGCAACGCAGCACTCACACTCGGGCTGATCGGCGGGCTGTGGGGCATGCTGGTGGGGTTTTTCAGCTTTGGCTACACGGATTTGCTGATTCGCTATCCCGAACTGGCAGAGATCACGGGCGGCGTGGCCAATATGGCGCTGATCCGGTCCATGAGCCTGATCGCCCCGGTGATGGCGATTGCAGGCGCGGCCATGGCACGGTCGTCCAACCTGATCGGCGGGGTGCTTTTGCTGGCCTCGACAGCGGGCATGTGGCTGAGTTTCGGCTTTGGCGTGTTTACCATGTTTCCGATTGCCATGTGCGGGCTGGCCGGGGTGCTGGCGCTGCTGGCCCGGCAGCCCGATCCGCATTGACGCTTGACTTGTGGGCCGCAAAGGCCCATGTGCCACCCATCCGCAATTTGCCGCGTGAGCATGTTTGACGTTGCGGGCAGGGCATGAGGCCCGCACCCAGCTTCCCGATATCACGCGTGGGGGGCGGCGCAGTGACGATGCGCCCCCAAACCGCTTCCGGCCAAGGCCGGGGCAATGTGCCTGCGCGTGCGCAGGCTGCGAGAGGACAGATTTTGACGGATTTTTCGATGTTCGGGCTGCGCCCGGTTCTTATGACCGGACTGGAGGCGCAAGGCCTTGACACCCCGACCCCCATTCAGGCCCGCGCGATCCCGCTGATCATGCAGGGCCGCGACCTGCTTGGGCTGGCCCAGACCGGCACAGGCAAGACCCTGGCCTTTGGCCTGCCGGTGATGCATGCCGCCCTTGGCGCAGGCCGCCCGGCCCCCAAGACGACGCAGGCGCTGATCCTTGCGCCCACGCGCGAGCTGGTCAACCAGATCTCCGAGACACTGGGCGCTTTTGCCCGCAAGACACCGCTGAAAGTGCAGCGCGTTGTGGGGGGCGCGGGGCTGAACCCGCAGATCCAGAAACTGGCCAAGGGCTGCGATGTCCTGGTGGCGACACCGGGGCGGCTGCTGGACCTGCTGGACCGGCGCGCTCTGACACTGGACGCGACGCAGATGCTGGTGCTGGACGAGGCCGATCAGATGCTGGATCTGGGCTTTATCCATGCGCTGCGCAAGATCGCGGCGCTGCTGCCGAAAGAACGTCAGACGATGATGTTCTCGGCCACCATGTCCAAGCAGATGAACGAGATTGCCGAGGCCTATCTGGACCGGCCCGAGCGGATTCAGGTCTCGCCCCCCGGCAAACCGGCGGACAAGATCGATCAGGCCGTGCATTTCATCAGCCAGGGCGACAAGGCGCGGCTGCTGGAAGGGTATCTGAAGGACCATCCCGAAGATCTGGCGCTGGTGTTCTCGCGCACCAAGCACGGGGCGGAAAAGCTGATGAAGCTGCTGACCGGCTGGGGCATCCCGGCTGGGTCCATCCATGGCAACAAGAGCCAGGGCCAGCGCGAGCGCACGCTGCGCGCGTTCCGCGAAGGGCAGATCAAGGTGCTGGTGGCGACGGATGTGGCCGCGCGCGGGATCGATATTCCCGATATGCGCCATGTCTATAATTTCGAGCTGCCCGAAGTGCCCGAGAACTATGTCCACCGGATCGGGCGCACGGCGCGCGCCGGGGCCTCGGGGCGGGCAGTTGCGTTCTGTGCGCCCGCCGAGATGGGCGATCTGCGCGCAATCGAGCGGCTGATGAAGCGTGACATGGCCGTGATCGGCGGCACGCCCTGGCCCGATGATCTGGCCGGTCCCGCCCGCGCTGCCGCGCGCAAGCGCGGTCCGGGCCGTGGTGGCCCGCCCCGGCGCGAGGGCGAGGGGCGCAAGCCCCGTGTGCGGCACGCGGCCAAGGGCCGTGGGCCGGGCAAGTCCGGCCCCAAGGCACATGCGCGCAAATCGGCCTGAAGATCAGAAGGGGGTGCTTTGCGCCCCCTTTTCATTCGCGGTAAGCGTGCCATGTGGCGGATAAAGCGCCCGCTCGGGGCCCCCTCCCACCCGCCCATGGCCCGCTCGCGGGCGCTTGCCCCCTGCGGGGGCAGGGCGTGTGCGCGAGGCAGGCGGATCAGAGCCGCATATGCCGCGCGCGCGCGCCGCGTTCGATGGCGGCGGCATGCAGCCGGTCCACGCGCAACTCATGGCGGATTTCTTCCAGCAGCCGCAATTCGGATTGCGTCAGCGTGCCATCCGCCGCTGCCACATCGCAGGCCAGCGCATAGGCGGTCTCAAACAGGTGCTCGGGCAGGCTGTGGCGGATCAGTCCGAACAGGGCATCCAGCCCGTCCTCTTCCTCGAACAGGTCGAACACGGTCTGCGCAGTGGTCTTGATGCGGTCGGCATCATAATCGCCGAAGATCGGCAGGTGATTGACCAGTGTCTGGATCGCCACCAGTTCCGCTGTGCGCATTTCAGAATCGGCGGCAGACACGGCGATCATCAGCGCGACCAGCGAATCCTGCGCGGTCATGGGCGGTGGGGGGCGTGATGGCATGTTATCCCTTCGAAACTTGTTTTGCGGCGCAGAATATTGACGCGACGGTACAACGGCAATAGGAACCGGGGCTCTGCCCCACCACAAAGAAGTGACCCGCCCATGTCCCCGCTGCGCGATGCCGCCCTGAGTTCCAAAGCCTGGCCGTTCGAGGAAGCGCGCAAGCTCGCGGCCCGCTACAAGGACGGCCCGCCTGCCAAGGGGCATGTGTTGTTCGAGACGGGGTATGGCCCCTCGGGCCTGCCGCATATCGGCACCTTCGGCGAGGTCGCGCGCACCACCATGATCCGCCGCGCCTTCGAGGCGATCAGCGACATCCCGACCCGGATGATCTGCTTTTCCGATGACATGGACGGCATGCGCAAGGTGCCCGACAATGTGCCTGACCCCGACGCCCTGCGCGCGCATCTGCAAAAGCCGCTGACCGATGTGCCCGACCCGTTCGGGACGCATGAGAGCTTCGGGCATCACAACAATGCCCGGTTGCGCCGGTTTCTGGATACCTTCGGGTTCGAATATGAGTTCATCTCGGCCACGGATTTCTACCGCTCGGGCAAGTTCGATGAGGTGCTTCTGCGCGCCGCCGAACGCTATGATGATGTGATGAAGGTCATGCTGAAATCGCTGCGCGAGGAACGCCAGCAGACCTATTCCATCTTTCTGCCCATCCACCCGGAAACCGGCCGTGTTCTGTATGTGCCCATGAAGCATGTGGACGGCGCGAAGGGCGAGATCACATTCGACGATGAGGACGGGCGCGAATGGACGCTGCCGGTCACGGGCGGACAGGTCAAGCTGCAATGGAAGCCCGATTTCGGCGCGCGCTGGGCCGCCCTCGATGTCGATTTCGAGATGTATGGCAAGGACCATTCGACCAACACGGCGATCTATGACCGCATTTGCGAGATCCTCGGGGGGCGCAAGCCGGAACATTATGTCTATGAGCTGTTTCTGGACGAGAATGGCGAGAAGATCAGCAAATCCAAGGGCAACGGGCTGACCATTGACGAATGGCTGACCTATGCCGCGACCGAAAGCCTGTCCTACTACATGTTCCTCAAGCCGCGCACGGCCAAGCGGCTGAGCTGGGATGTGATCCCCAAGGCAGTGGATGAGTATCACCAGCAACTCCGTGCCTTTGCCGACCAGAGCCCGGAGCAAAGGTTGGCGAACCCGGTCTGGCATATCCATCGCGGCCAGCCCCCGGCCTCTGGCATGGTGGTCAGCTTCTCGCTGCTGCTGAACCTCGTCTCGGTCGCGCGGGCCGAGGATAAGGAGACGCTGTGGGGCTTTATCCGCCGCTATGCGCCCGATGCCGCGCCCGAAACGCACCCGGATCTGGACCAGGCGGCAGGGTTTGCCGTGCGCTATTTCCAGGACTTCGTGGCGCCGACACTGGCCTGCCGCGCGCCCTCGGAGGCCGAGCGCGCCGCCATCGCCGATCTGGCCGAGCGGCTGCGCGCGATTGCCGAAAGCGGCGCGGTGCCAGCCGCCTATGCCGCCGAGCATGACAGCCTGAGCGAGGAAGTCTTCATGTCGGTGGTGCGCGATACCGGCAAGGCGCACGGGTTCGACAGCCTGCGCGACTGGTTCAAGGTGCTGTATGAGGTGCTGCTGGGCGCAAGTCAGGGGCCGCGCTGGGGCAGTTTCATCGCGCTTTACGGCGTGGCCGAGACAGTCGCGCTGATCGACAGGGCGCTTGCGGGCGAATTGGTGTAGCCGGGGCGCGCTGCCGGGGCTAGATTGCCGCACATGTTGAATGATTGCGACAGTGAATTCGTTACGCGACTGGGTGCATGCCTGCCCGAGGGGCGGGTGCGCGCGCCTGACCCCACCTATCTGCAGGAACCGCGCGGGCGCTGGCCGGGGCAGGCGGGGGCCGTCGCGCTGCCACGCAGCACCGAAGAGGTCGCGGCCATCCTGCGCGCGTGCCATGCGGCGCGCGTGCCGTTGGTGCCCTATGGCGGCGGGACCGGGCTGGTGGGCGGACAGGTCGCAAGCGAGGGGCCGCTGGCACTGGTCCTGTCGCTGGAAAAGATAGCACAGGTCCGCGCACTTTACCCGTCCGAGAATGTCCTGATCGCCGAGGCAGGCTGCATCCTTGCGGATGTGCAGCGCGCGGCGGAGGGGGCCGGGCGGCTGTTTCCGCTCTCGCTCGCGTCGGAAGGGTCGGCGCGGATCGGGGGGCTGCTTGCGACCAATGCGGGCGGGGTGAATGTGCTGCGCTACGGAAATGCGCGCGATCTGGTGCTGGGGCTGGAGGTGGTGCTGGCCGATGGGCGCGTGTGGAACGGCCTGCGGCGGTTGCGCAAGGACAATACCGGCTATGACCTGCGCCATCTGATGATCGGGTCCGAGGGCAGCTTGGGCGTGATCACGGCGGCCAGTCTGCGGCTGGTCCCGCGCCCGGCCAGCACGGGCGCGGCGCTGATGGTGGTCGAGAGCCCGGCTGCCGCGCTGGAGTTGCTGGCAATGGCGCAGGCGCGGCTGGGCGACGGGATTTCGGCGTTTGAGCTGATCAGCGGCATGGGGCTGGCCTTTCTGGCTGAGACGATGCCGCAGGTGCGCCAGCCCTTTGCCAGGGCGCCCGAGTGGATGGTGCTGATCGATCTGGGCCTGCCTGAGGGTGCCGCGCCTGATGCCATGCTGGAGGCGTTGTTCGCCGAGGCCGCCGAGGCAGAGTTGGTCAGCGACGGCGTGATTGCCAGTTCCGGCGCGCAGCGGGCCGAGTTCTGGACCCTGCGCGAAGCGATCCCCGAGGCCAATCGCCATATCGGCGCGATTTCGAGCCATGACATCTCGGTGCCGCTATCGGCAATGCCCGAGTTCATCGAGCAGGCGGGGCCTGCGCTGGCGCGGATCGGGGAGTATCGGATCAACTGCTTCGGGCATCTGGGTGATGGCAACCTGCATTACAATGTCTTTCCCGTTCCCGGCCAGTCGCGCGCCGATCATGAGGGTGAGCGCGACGCGATCAAGACCTGCGTGCATGATCTGGTGCATCAGTTTGGCGGCTCGGTCAGTGCCGAGCATGGGGTGGGGCGACTGAAAACCGGGGATCTGGCGCGCTATGGCGACCCGGTGAAGCTGGAGATGATGCGCGCGATCAAGACCGCGCTCGATCCGCGCGGAATACTGAACCCGGGTGCCGTGTTGCCGGTTGCGGGGGCGTGACGGCGCATCAGATCAGCGCGAAGTGTAGTGCGAACAGAACGGCCGCCCCGCCAAAGATGGTCAGCGTGACATTGCGGGTCCACAGGCTGATCCCGATCGTCGCCAGCGCCGCGCCCAGACGCACCGGATCCATCTCGCCGCCGGTTGCCTGCGGGAACAGGATCAGCGGCGTGATCAGCCCTGGCATGACAGCGACCGCCGTGTAGCGCAGATGGCGCAGCACCCATGCGGGCAGGGGCCGGTCGCCGATCATCCCCAGAAAGGACAGCCGCAGCAGATAGGTTCCCGCACCCAGCCCCAGGATGATTGCCCAGATATGCCATGCGTCATAGCTCATCGCGCGGCCATGCGCCGTTCGGTTTCGGCCCCTGCGATCATGGCAAGAAGGGCGGCGATCAGCAGCCCCGTATTATAAGGCATGACGGCAAAGACCAGCACACCGATGATCGACACGAGTGCCGCGACCACATGGGCTGCGCTGCGCAGCATCGGCACGATCAGCGCCAGAAACGTGATCGGCACGGCAAAATCTATGGGCAGACCGGGCGGCACGGCGCTGCCCAGCACGGCGCCCGCCCAGGTTGCTGCATACCAGACCGGCACGACAGGGGTCGAAACGCCCAGGAAATAGGCCATCTTCTGGGCCGCTGTGCGTGGTGGGGTCTGTTCATAGTGCAGGCTGGCGGCGGCAAAGGTCTGATCGACCAGCACATAGGCCACCAGCGCACGCCGCGCGAAGGACAGGCTGCCCAGATGGGGCGCAAGCGCGGCCGAATACATCGCCATGCGCAGATTGACCGCAAGCGAGGCCGCGAGCACGATCAGAACAGGCGCATTCTCGACCATCATCTGCAGCGCCACGAATTGCGCGGCCCCGGCGATGACGAGGAAGGAAAACCCCATCACCTGCGCCAGGTCCAGCCCGGCCTCGGTGGCGACCACGCCAAAGACGGCGCCGAAAGGCGCGATGACAAGGATGAAGGGCAGCCCGGCGCGGGTGCCGGCCCGGAATTCACTGAATGTGTTGGTCATTATATGCGGGCGATCTGTCCTGACATGGGCGGGGTAAGGGGGGCTGTCTGCCCCCCTCTTGGACCTGCGGTCCAATTCACCCCCCGAGGATATTTGGACAAAGATGAAAGGGAAAGGGTCATCGGCTGAAAACCCCGCTGACCCGGCCGATCAGCATGAAGGCGCGGGCCGAGCGGGTGTCGGCAAGCGCCGCGATCTGGGTGTCGTCAGCTTCGGGTTCGACCTGCGAGAGGGCCTGATCGAATTCTCGCAGGAACAGATGCGCGCTGGCGCGGAATTCGGGGTCGGCGCGCATGCGCCCGGCCGTGATCGCAAGGCAGGAGCGGTCGCGGATGCCGCCCAGCGGTGCGATCTGGGGCCCGCGCGCGCCCTGGGCGAAGGCGCGCCAGAACGCGGCGCGCGCGCGTTCGGGGCGCAGGTCATCCATATAGATCCCTTCCTGCGCAAGGCGGGTCAGTACATCCTGCGCGGCGCGGATCAGGGGCGCGAGGCGCGGCTGCGTCAGGGCGGCGCGCAGCGCGTCGAACCCTTCGCTGTCATGTTCATCTTCGGGGAAGTTGAGCGCGCGGATCAGGGTTTCGGGTGAGACCGGCGCCGGTTCGGGGCGGGATTCGGGGCCAAGCGCGAGCGAGGGCTGATCGGGCAGGGGGGCAAGCGCACTGCGGCGACTGCGCTGCGACAGGAACAGGGGCGGGATCGTGTCTGCATCCGGCGGGGGTGCCGGGGCGGGCGGGGTGCCGGTGTCGCGCTGCAGCATGTCGCGGCGCAGCTCATCGAGTGTGCCCTGCAGCGCGCGTGTTTCCTGGCGCATGCTCCAGGTCGCGGCGGCGATCATCAGCGCGAGTGTGACGACGACCACGGGCAGCACCAAAGCGATCCCCAGCGCGGCGAGGGTCAGCGCATCCATCACCGCGAAATCGGCCAGCCAGGCGAACAGCCCCGCGCCAATGGCCCAGAGCGTCACGATCAGCCAGCGGGCGCGTGCGGGCTCCATCCCGCGCGCCGCAAAGCGCGGGCGCGGCGGCGGAGGGGGCGCGGGCGCGGCCATGTCAGATGTAGCGGATCGAGAGGATTTCGTAGTTGCGGGCACCGCCGGGGGTCCGAACCTCGATCGAGTCGCCCTCATCCTTGCCGATCAGGGCGCGGGCCAGCGGGGACTTGAGGTTCAGAAGCCCCTTTTCGAGATCGGCCTCGGGTTCGCCGACGATCTGGAAGGTGCGTTCTTCATCGGTATCCTCATCGACCACGGTCACGGTCGCGCCGAACTTGACCGAGCCCGACAGCCGTGTCGGGTCGATGATATCGGCGCGCGACAGGATCGATTCCAGTTCCTTGATGCGGCCCTCGACAAAGCTCTGTTTCTCGCGCGCGGCGTGATACTCGGCATTCTCGGACAGGTCGCCATGTTCGCGCGCCTCGGAAATGGCGCGGATGATGGCGGGTCGCTCTTCGGATTTGAGCTTTTTCAGCTCGGCATCCAGCATTTTCTGTCCGGCGCGTGTCAGGGGCAGTTTTTCCATATCGTGTCCCACCTGAATTAAAAAGACCGCCCGCGGCAGGGCCGGGGCTGTCTGGATCAGTGGGATCATCAGACCCGAGACAGGGCTGAAATGCAAGCGATTAGCGCGGGCGTGGGCATGATGCTGCGACGCCGCGTCCCGATTGACCTGCGCGCGGGCCATGGATAGGTGTATCATCAGGTTTCGCCGCAGGCCCGTTGGCCGCGCGCAGCAATCAGGAGGGGCCATGTCCGCAATCGAACGGGAAGCCATGGACTATGATGTCGTGATCGTCGGCGCAGGGCCTGCGGGCCTGTCTGCGGCGATCCGGCTGAAGCAACTTGATGCCGATCTTTCTGTCGTGGTGCTGGAAAAGGGGTCGGAAGTCGGTGCGCATATCCTGTCGGGGGCGGTTCTGGACCCGGTGGGCCTGGATGCGTTGATCCCGGACTGGAAAGAGCGCGGCGCGCCGGTCAAGGTGCCAGTGCGCAAGGATAATTTCTACATGCTGGGGCAGGCGGGGCAGATCCGGGTGCCGAACTGGCCGATGCCGCCCCTGATGAACAACCACGGCAATTACATCGTGTCCATGGCGAATGTCTGCCGCTGGATGGCGGAGCAGGCCGAGGAACTTGGGGTCGAGATTTTCCCTGGGATGGCCTGTTCGGAACTGGTCTATGACGGCGCGCGGGTGAAGGGCGTTGTCGCGGGCGAGTTTGGCAAGAACCCCGATGGCAGCCCCGGTGAGGGCTATGAGCCCGGCATGGAACTGCATGGCAAATATGTATTCCTGTCCGAAGGGGTGCGCGGCTCGCTCTCCAAGGAGGTGATGGAGAAATACGAGCTGTCCAAGGGCAAGGAGCCGCAGAAATTCGGCCTTGGCATGAAGGAAATCTGGGAAATCGACCCGGAGAAACATGCCGAAGGGACCGTGTCCCACACGATGGGCTGGCCGCTGGGCAAGAATGCGGGCGGTGGCAGCTTTATCTATCATTTCGAGAATAATCAGGTGCTGATCGGCTTTGTCGTGCATCTGAACTATGAGAGCCCCTATCTCTCGCCCTATCATGAGTTCCAGCGCTTCAAGCATCACCCGATGGTGGCGGAGCTGCTGAAGGGCGGCAAGCGCGTGGCGTATGGCGCGCGGGCGATTTCGGAAGGGGGCTATCAGTCGATCCCGAAAGTGGTCTTCCCCGGTGGCGCGCTCCTGGGCTGTTCGGCAGGGCTGGTGAATGTGCCGCGCATCAAGGGCAATCACAACGCGATGCTGTCGGGCAAGGCCGCCGCCGAGGCCGCGCATGCGGCGATCAAGGAAGGCCGCGAAGGTGATGAGCTGGCCGCCTATGAAGCCGAGCTGCGCGACGGGGCCGTCGGAAAAGACCTGAAGAAAGTCCGCAATGTCAAGCCGATGTGGTCAAAATGGGGCTTGCTGCCCTCGCTCGGTCTGGGCGGCCTGGATATGTGGACCAATACGATGGGCTTCTCGCTTTTCGGCACCATGCCGCATGGCAAGACCGACGCCAAGGCCACGGGCGAGGCAAAGGATCACGCGCCCATCGACTATCCCAAACCCGATGGGGTGCTGTCCTTCGACCGGCTGACCAACGTGGCCTATTCCTTCACCAATCATGAAGAAAGCCAGCCTGCGCATCTGACGCTGAAGGACCCGTCCGTCCCGATCAGTGTCAATCTGCCCAAATATGCAGAGCCCGCGCAGCGCTACTGCCCGGCAGGTGTCTATGAGGTGGTCGAGGAAGAGGGCAAGGAGGCACGCTTTGTCATCAACTTCCAGAATTGCGTGCATTGCAAGACATGCGACATCAAGGACCCCAGCCAGAATATCCACTGGGTTACACCGCAGGGGGGCGATGGGCCGAACTATCCGAATATGTGAGGTCATGACCACGATCAGGTGAATGGGGGCAATCAGTGCGATGCAGTGATTGCCACGCCCCGGTGCGCGCCCTAGTGTTCCCTGATCCACGTTGACGGAGTTGTTCGTGACATATCTGCCGCGCCTTGCCCGGGCTTTTTCGGTTTTGCTTTGTGCCGCCCTTGTGCCGGTTCCACCCGCTGCGGCGCAGGACGGGGCCATTATTCCCCCCGGTCTTGCCAGTGCCTTCCTGACCGGGCGTGTTGCGCTGTCGGATCAGGATTTCGCGCAGATGGCCGCGAGCTACGATCAGGCCGCGCAGGCCGATCCCTCCAATGCCATGTTCCGCGAACTGGCCATGCAGGGCCATGTCCTGAGCGGCAATATTGCCCGCGCGACCGAACTGGCCGCCGAGGGGCTTGCGGCGGGAGAGACCAGCCAGGTCGGCGCGCTTTTGCTGCAGGCGGATGAATTCGCGCGCGGCGCGTATGACGACGTGATCTCCGCGCTGGAAGACGGGCGCCGCACGGGCCCGCTGACTGATGCCATGGGGGCTGCCTGGGCGGAACTGGGGCGCGGCAGCATGTCCGAGGCGCTGTCGGCCTTTGAACTCGCGATCGAGGAACGCCCCGAACTCGCGCCCTTCGCGCTGTATCAGAAAGCGATGGCACTGGCCTTTGTCGGCGATATGGAGAGGGCCGCCGATATCCTGTCGGCCGAGAATGAGTCGCGCGTCAGCCTGTCGCGGCGGGGCGTGCTGGGGCATATGGCGATCCTGTCTCAGCTTGGCCAGTTCGAAGAGGCGCGCGAGATCGGCACACGCATGTTCGGCGCCAGCCCGGATGAGGATGTGGCCGAGGTGATGGGCAGCCTTGCGGATGAAACGCCCGTGCCCTTTACCACGGTGTCATCGGCCCGCGACGGTATGGCAGAGGTGTATTTCACCCTGGGCACCGCGCTGGTCGGCGAAGATGATGACTGGCTGCCGATCATCTATGCGCGTCAGGCCAGCTTGCTGCGCGCCGATCATGGCGATGCGATCCTGTTGACCGGGCAATTGCTGGAACGCGCGGGTCAGTATGACCTGGCCGATGCCGCCTATGCGCAGATGCCAGAGGACAACCCCCAGTATCTGGGCGCGCAGCTTGGCCGGGCCAATGCGCTGTTTTCCTCGGGGCAGGAGGATGAGGCGATTGACAGCCTGAACGCGCTGGGCGAGGCGCGCCCGGACTCGGCGCTGGTTTTTTCCACGCTGGGCGACATGCTGCGCCGCGAAGAACGGTTTGAAGAAGCCACAGAAGCCTATACCAGCGCCATTGACCTGATTGACGAGATTGAAGAGCGGCATTGGGTTCTGCTTTATACGCGCGCCATTGCCTATGAACGGATGGGCGAGTGGGAACTGGC
>PWWF01000300.1 GCA_003561595.1 Paracoccaceae bacterium
CAGGAATGGGTCGCGCTGTATCAGGCCAATGATCTGGACGATGCGCTGGTTCAGGCCGCGCGGGATTGCCCGCTTGTCGTCTGCACACGCTCGGGCGATCCGGTGACGATTCTGGCACAGGGCCAGCAGGTGCAGGTGCCGGTGACACGCGTCACGCCGGTGGATGCAACGGGTGCAGGCGATCAGTTCGCCGCCGGGTTCCTGTACGGGCTGGCCACCGGGCGCGACGTGGCAACAGCGGGGCAGATGGGCGTTCTGGCCGCGGCAGAAGTGATCGGCCATATCGGCGCGCGCCCGAAAACGGACCTGCGCGCCCGATTTGCCGCTGCCGGGCTGATCGCGGCCTGAGCGGGTGCGAATATATCTTGCCGCAGGGGCAAGGCTGCGGCAACCTGTCGCCCTCGAGTGATCTGTGGAGGAACGAGGATGCACCGCCTGCTTTGCGCGACCCTGCTCGCGACTGGCCTGAGCGCCCCTGCGATGGCTGATCCCTTTGTCGATGCGCTGGAAACCGCGATCGAGGCCTATCTCGACGGCGATCTGCAATATGCCGAGGATGAACTGGTCGAGGCGCAGCGCCTGCTGGCAGGCATGAAGGCTGACGGTCTTGCGGCCTTTCTGCCCGAGGCGCCCGATGGCTGGGAACGCGAGGTCAGCACCGACTCTGCGCAGATGCTGGGCTTTCTGGGCGGCGGCACGTCGGCCAGTGCGACCTATCAGGGGCCGGATGGGCAGTTCGAGCTGAGCTTCATCGCCGACAATCCGATGGTGGCGCAACTGGGAATGCTGCTGGGCAATGCCACGATGATCTCGCAGATGGGCGGGCAGGTCGAGCGGATCAACCGCGTGCGTTTCCTGCGCGAGGATCGCACCCTGCGGGCCATAGTCGGTAACCGCGTGCTGGTGCAGGCCGAAGGGGCGGACCCTGACGTGATGATCCCCTTTCTGGAAGAGATCGATTACCGCGCGATGGAGAATTTCGGCGGTTGATCGGCTGACCGGTCGGACTGTCGCGTCGTGATGCGAGCCGGAACAGGCGCGCCAATATTGCAATGACGCGGGCCCGCGCCCATATCTGACCGGCAATCGCGTCCATCCAATGACAGGGGCAAGAATGGGTTACACAAAGACAGCCATGCTGATGGCCGCCATGACCGCGTTGTTCATGGGCGTCGGGTATCTGCTGGGTGGTGGCGCAGGTCTGATCCTTGCGCTTGTGGTGGCGGCGGGGATGAATGCCTATGCCTACTGGAATTCGGACAAGGCCGTGCTGCGTATGCACAATGCGCAGGAATGCAACAGTCAGGTGCATCCAGACCTGCAGCGCATGGTTCACCGGCTGGCCGATGACGCAGGCATGCCCCATCCGCGTGTCTATGTGATTGATGAAGACCAGCCCAATGCCTTTGCCACGGGCCGCAACCCCGATAACGCGGCTGTGGCCGCGACCACGGGTCTGTTGCGGCGCATGTCGCGCGAGGAAGTGGCCGCTGTCATGGCGCATGAACTGGCGCATATCCGCAACTACGATACGCTGATCATGACTGTCACGGCCACATTCGCCGGTGCGATCACCATGCTGGCCAATTTCGCGATGTTCTTTCGTGGCGGGCGCAACGGGGGCGGCAATATCATTGCGGTGCTGCTGGTGATGTTCCTTGCGCCGCTGGCGGCGGCCATTGTGCAGATGGCGATTTCGCGCTCGCGCGAGTATGAGGCCGATCGCGTGGGGGCCGAGATCTGCGGCAACCCGCTCTGGCTGGCGTCGGCGCTGGAAAAGATCCAGGGCTTTGCCTCGCGGATCGACTATGACCGCGCGGAACAGAACCCGCAGACGGCACATATGTTCATCATCAACCCGCTGCATGTGCACAAGCGTGACAAGCTGTTCTCGACCCATCCGAATACCGAAAACCGGATCGCGGCGCTGATGCAGATGGCAGGGGGCAGCGGGCAGTCCCGTGCGGCAGCAGCACCCCGGCAGGGCGGGAACCCCTGGGGCTGAGGGTGGCTCAGTAGGGCGTCAGTGGCTGACGCCCATCCTCTTCCAGCACGCATATGTCGCGCCCTTCGATCACAATGGCGGTCAGGGGGCCACCATAGCCTGCGCGGCTGTCGATATTGACGCGGTTGCGGTAATGCATGGGCTGCGGGATGGCCGTATGCCCATGGATGACCAACGGGCCGTGATCGCGCGTGTCGCTCAGGAACGGCTCGCGTATCCAGATCAGGTCCTGTTCCACCTGGCTGTCCAGCGGCACACCGGGGCGGATACCGGCATGCACGAACAGGGCCGCACCAAGAAGATGAGTCAGCGGCAAGGCAGACAGAAAGTCGATATCGGCCTGTGGCACGGCGGCAAGTGCCTGTTCGCGGACCTTGCGGATGTGAAAGGATGTGGGGCGATACAGCCCGTAGGACATCAGCGTTTCAGCCCCGCCGATACCCGGATGCAGATAAGTGATGTCGTTTGCCAGGCGCGGGTCGCGCCAGTCGGGCATGGTCAGGAATTGCTCGAACAGGCGATCGTGGTTGCCCTTGAGCACGATCCAGGGCGCGCCAGCGGCGACCCCCTCGCGCAGATAGCGGATCACACCGGCGCTGTCGGGGCCGCGATCGACCAGATCGCCCAGATGGATGATCGGCGCGTCAGGGTCATCGCAGCGGGCGCGGTCTGCTGCAATCCGCGCATGCGCGCGCTTCAGCGCGTCGAGCTGGCCGTGGATATCGCCGATTGCGTAGCTGCGCATATGCCCCTCCGTTTCATGTCTGTCGCGGCGCAGGCCCCTTGGGCCTGCACCGCCCATGATCAGGCCGTATCAAACACCAGCGGGCGGACCTGCTGGAACAGCCCGGTTTCGCGCAGCTTGTCCAGCACGGGCGCAGGTGCCGGTGCATCAAGATAGAGAAGCGCAATCGCATCCCTGCCTGCATCGGACCGGCCCAGGGTGAAATTCGCGATATTCACGCCATTTTCGCCCATCGTGTTCCCGAGCGCGCCGATGATGCCGGGCATGTCCTTGTTCGTGGTATAAAGCATATGCGCGCCGACCTCTGCATCGATGGTGATGCCCTTGATCTGGATGAAGCGCGGCTTGCCATCGGAAAAGACCGTGCCCGCGATGGAACGCTCGCGCGTCTCGGTCACGACGGTCAGCTTGATATAGGCATCGAACACGCCCGATTTGCCTTGCGTCGTGGTCGAGACCTGCACCCCGCGTTCGCGCGCCATGACCGGGGCCGAGACCATGTTCACATCGGGATTGGTGGCCTGCATGACACCGGCAATGACCGCGCAGCCCAGCGCGTCGAGGTTCATCTCTGTCACGCGCCCGTCATAGAGGATGTTGATGGCCTTGATCGGCTCATCCGTCATCTGCCCGGCAAAGGCGCCAAGATGCGCGGCAAGCTTCAGCCACGGCCCCATGACGCGCGCTTCCTCGGCGGTGACCGAGGGCATGTTGAGCGCGTTGGATACGGCCCCGGTCAGCAGGTAATCGGCCATCTGCTCGGCCACCTGCAGCGCGACATTTTCCTGCGCTTCGGTTGTCGAGGCTCCCAGATGCGGGGTCACGACGACATTGGGTCTGCCGAAAAGCGGGCTTTCGGTGGCTGGCTCCACGGCAAAGACATCCAGCCCCGCCCCGGCGACATGGCCGGAGTCCAGCGCCTCGGCCAGCGCGTCCTCATCGATCAGGCCGCCGCGTGCGCAGTTGATGATGCGCACGCCGGGCCTGGTCTTGGCGATATTCTCGGCCGACAGGATGTTGCGGGTCTTGTCGGTCAGCGGCACATGCAGGGTGATGAAATCGGCGCGGGCCAGCAACTCGTCAAGCGTGACCTTGGTGACACCCAGCTTTGCGGCGCGCTCTTCGGACAGGAAGGGGTCATAGGCCACGACCTTCATCTTCAAGCCAAGCGCACGGTCGCAGACGATGCCGCCGATATTGCCCGCACCGATCACGCCCAGCGTCTTGCCGGTCAGTTCAACGCCCATGAAGCGCGACTTTTCCCATTTGCCCGCGTGGGTGGAGGCATTGGCCTCGGGGATCTGGCGCGCGACGGCCATCATCAGCGAAATCGCATGTTCCGCAGTGGTGACCGAATTGCCGAAAGGCGTGTTCATGACGATCACACCTTTTTTCGATGCAGCGGGGATATCGACATTGTCGACCCCGATGCCGGCGCGCCCCACGACCTTGAGGTTGGGGGCGGCGTTCAGCAGTTTTTCGGTGACCTTGGTGGCCGAGCGGATGGCCAGGCCGTCAAACTCACCGATGACGGACAGGAGTTTTTCCTTGTCCTTGCCCAGCGACGGGTCAAACGTGACATCAATGCCGCGATCGCGAAAGATCTGGACGGCGGTTTCGGACAGCTTGTCCGAGACGAGAACCTTGGGTGCCATGAAAGTGGCTCCTGTATTGTGAAGGGGGGGTGGGTTTGCACCCACCTTACAGAGGCAGAGAGATCGTAGGGTGGGTGACAACCCACCCTTCCTTGCGATCAGGCGGCATCGGCCAGTGCGGCACGCTCGGTATGGTAGGCCCAGTCCAGCCAGTCCATCAGCGCCGCGATATCGTTGGTCTCGACCGTGGCGCCGCACCAGATTCGCAGGCCCGGGGGCGCATCGCGATAGGCGCCGATGTCATGGGCCACGCCTTCGGTCTCCAGCCGTTTCGCGACGGCCTTGGCGAATGCCGACCCATCCGCGATGCCGGGATCGGTGAATTTCAGGCAGACCGATGTGGTCGAAGCCGTCGCCGGGTCTTCTGCCAGATTGGCGATCCAGTCGTGACGTTCGCAGAATTCCGCGATCACGCCCGCATTGGCATCGGCCCGGGCGATCAGCGCGGGCAGTCCGCCGATCTCGCGCGCCCAGTCCAGCGCGACCAGATAATCCTCGACCGCCAGCATCGACGGCGTATTGATCGTCTCACCCCGGAAAATGCCCTCATTCAGCTTGCCGCCCTTGGTCAGGCGGAAAATCTTGGGCAGCGGCCATGCAGGTGTATGGCTTTCCAGCCGCTCGACGGCGCGGGGCGACAGGATGAGCATGCCATGCGCGGCCTCACCGCCCATCACTTTCTGCCAGGAGAAGGTCACCACATCCAGCTTGTCCCAGGGCAGGTCCATCGCAAAGGCCGCCGAGGTCGCGTCGCAGATGGTCAGACCCGCACGATCCGCCGGGATCATATCGCCATGGGGCATGCGCACGCCGCTCGTGGTGCCGTTCCAGGTAAACACAACATCCGTGTCGTAATCCACCGCCGCCATATCGACGATCCGGCCATAATCGGCGGTGCGCACATCGGCATCGAGTTTCAATTGCTTGACCGCATCGGTCACCCAGCCCGCGCCAAAGCTCTCCCACGCAACCATGGTCACCGGGCGCGCGCCCAGAAGCGACCACATCGCCATTTCGACTGCGCCGGTATCCGAGGCCGGCACGATCCCTATGCGGTAGTCGTCGGGCACGCCAAGAATCTCGCGCGTGCCATCAATGGCCGCTTTCAGCTTGGCCTTGCCGACAGCCGCCCGATGCGAGCGGCCCAGCGGCGCGTCGGCCAGCTTGTCGAGCGAGAATGTGGGGATCTTGGCGCAGGGGCCAGAAGAAAAGCGCGGATTGACCGGGCGCGTGGCCGGTTTTGCAGTCTTGGTCATGGTATCCTTCCAGATATATGCCCTTCGTTGGGGAAGGGTGTCCCACCGATGCGCTTACGACCGGATCGAGGCTGGTGCAAGACAGAAATTTGTCCTAGAGCGCCGCTTGACCGCGCAAAAACGACGCAGCCAAGGACCACGCCCCATGTATATCGCCACCCTGATCGTGAATCCCGCCACGCCCGTCCTGGACCAAACCGTGATCGAGGCGCTGCGCAATGCTTGGGGCGGAGGGGATGCGCATTGGCTCAACCCCGGCGTGGCCGCCGAATTCGCGATCCCCGCCATTCCCGACAGGCAATGGCAGGTCTGGGAGGATCTGCAGGCGCAGGGTATCGATCTGGCCGTGCAACCGGCAGAGAACCGGCGCAAGCGCATGTTGCTGGCTGATATGGACAGCACCATGATCGCGCAGGAATGCATTGACGAACTGGCCGATGAGGCCGGGGTCGGTGCCCATGTCGCCGCCATCACGGCGCGTGCCATGAATGGCGAACTGGAGTTCGAGGAAGCGCTGCGCGAACGTGTCGCGTGCCTGAAGGGGTTGCCGGAGGGCACCATTGCCCGCGTGCTGGAGCGTTGCATCACCTTCACCCCCGGCGGGCGGGACCTGGTCGCTACCATGCGCGCGCATGGGGCCTATGCCGCGCTGGTCTCGGGCGGGTTCACGGCCTTTACCGATCATGTCGCGCGCAGTCTGGGCTTTGATGAACATCGCGCCAATTCTCTGGGCGTCGCGGACGGCCATCTGACCGGCACTGTCGCCGACCCCATTCTGGGGCGAGAGGCCAAGGTCAGCGCGCTTGATGAGATCACCGCGCAATTGGGGATCGCGCCTGCGGATGTGCTGGCCGTGGGCGATGGCGCGAATGATCTGGGCATGCTGGGGCGCGCCGGGGCTGGGGTCGCGCTGCATGCCAAGCCCGTTGTCGCCGCGCAATGCAAGCTGCGGATCAATCATGGCGATCTGAGCGCGCTTTTGTATCTGCAAGGCTATCATCGCGACGAATTCGCGCCGGTTTCCTGAACATGTGACATATTTCTGTGCCTGCCCCGTGGCAGCGGCGCGGCACTTGTGCCATGATCCGGCAGAAGCTGCGTCAGTCACAGGGGAAAGACATGCCGATCCGAAACCGATTTGCCGAATTGCTGCCAGAGATCACCGCCTGGCGGCAGGATTTCCACAGCCACCCCGAATTGCTGTTCGATTGCCACCGCACCGCCGGGATCGTGGCCGAGAAGCTGCGCGAATTCGGCTGCGATGAGGTGGTCGAAGGGATCGGACGCACGGGCGTCGTGGGGGTGATCCGGGGCAAGACCACTGGCTCGGGGCGCGTTGTCGGGCTGCGCGCCGATATGGATGCGCTGCCAATTCATGAGGCGACGGGCCTTGACTATGCCTCGAAAGAGGCGGGCAAGATGCATGCCTGCGGCCATGACGGGCATACCGCGATGCTGATGGGCGCGGCCAAATATCTGGCCGAGACCCGCAACTTTGACGGCACGGTGGTCGTCATCTTCCAGCCCGCCGAAGAGGGCGGTGGCGGCGGCGACGAGATGTGCCGCGACGGCATGATGGAACGGTTCGGTATTCACGAAGTCTATGGCATGCATAACTGGCCCGGCAATCCGTTGGGGAGTTTCGCGATCCGGCCCGGCGCGTTCTTCGCCGCGACGGATCAGTTCGAGATCAAGCTCGAGGGCAAGGGCGGCCATGCCGCCAAACCCCATCAGACGATCGATACGACGGTCGTCGCCGCGCATCTGGTCGTTGCGATGCAGACGATCGTCAGCCGCAATGTTGACCCGACGAAAGAGGCGGTCGTTTCGGTGACTTCATTCGTGACCGAATCGCAGGCTTTCAACGTGATCCCGCAGCATGTGACGCTGCGCGGCACGGTCCGCACGCTGGATCCGGAGGTGCGTGACCTGGCAGAGACACGGATCAAGGCGCTGGCCGAACAGCTTCCGGCGGCTTTCGGGGCGCAGGCGCATGTGGAGTACCGGCGCGGCTATCCGGTCATGGTCAATTCCGAAACTGAGACGGATCACGCTGCGGCAGCCGCGCGTGCTGTCGCGGGTGATTGCGCGACGGCGCCGCTGGTCATGGGCGGCGAGGATTTCGCCTATATGCTGGAGGAACGGCCCGGCGCCTATATCCTGATGGGCAATGGCGACAGCGCCGATGTGCACCACCCGCAATACAATTTCAACGATGCGGCCATCCCCGCCGGGTGCAGTTTCTGGGTGGAACTGGCCGAACAGAGGCTGCCTGCGGCCTGACAACCACACGCGCGATGAAGAAAGCCCCGGCATGTGCCGGGGCTTTTTCGTTGTTCCAAGGCTGTTGCCTGCGATTACTGACAGGGAGCCTCGTAATAGGTGCCGTCACCGCGTGCATAGGCGCATTGGCCGGTCTGGGTGTTGCGCGCCAGCAGGCTGCCTGCGGTCGCACCGGCAACGGTGCCAATGATCGTCCAGTTGGTGTTCGCGCCCAGCAGATTGGACACGGCCAGCCCGGCCCCGGCCCCGGCAGCGCCACCGACGATGGTGCGCTCCGTGTCGGTCATCTGGCAGCCGGACACGGCCAGAACGGCAGCAAGGATTGCAGCAGGTACCAGTTTTGTCATGATGTTCCCCTCGTATGACGTGTTGACCTGGGCAGCCTAGCAGATTTTCCTGCCTTGTCATCACCCTTGCCCGTGGATCGGCGATCATTGGATCACACCCCCGCAAGATGGACGGGGCAGGACAGCACGCAGGGTCCGTTTGTTGCGGCAAGCGGCTGATGTGTTTGCGAAGTTCACGAGGCGGGCGTCAGTTCCAGGCTCAGCGCCCCAGGCTCTTGCTTCAGTGTGGCCACGGTGTTCTGCGCGCTCAACTCCTCGGCGGCCAGTGCGAACTGAACGCGGGCAGAGGTGACATCCGCCGCCACCGGATTGCCTGTAGAGAGCATGCCCCAGAGCTTTGCATCAATCGCGACCCTCTCGGCCCTCGCTGTCAGCACGACCCTGTTTTTCCGTCCTTCGATTCGCACCTCTCCGCCCCGTGGCAGGGCGGTTTCCATGCACAGGACCAGCAGGAACAGCAATTTCGCCTCTCGGCGTGTCACGCTGTCGCCAGCGTGCCAACTGTATTGCAGCCGTCCCAGCCGGGACATCGCCTCCAGCATTGACGCGATTTCACCTGCGCCGATCTGCGCGACGTTATCGGCTACGCCAAAGGCCAGACGATACAGCCGCAACCGCGTATTTGCATGGGCGACGCTTTCCGCGATCAGGGCCATCTCGGGCGTTTGCTGATCGTGGGAGAGTTCCAGCAATTCCAGTCCGTTGCTGATCGCCCCCACCGGGCTGACCAGATCATGACAGATGCGTGAGGCGACCTTGGCCGCAAGACTGTCATCTGCGATTGGGCTTTGCGCTTCAGGGATGGTGCCTGTATGGATCATGGAATGAGCCATTTCATCCTCTCTCCTGGAATGTTCGTTCGCCACCCCGATCACCCCGAATGGGGGGCGGGACAGGTGCAATCGCGGGTCGATGATCGCGTGACGGTTAATTTCGCAGATGCGGGTAAAATGGTCATTAATGCCTCAAAAATTCAGTTGATCCTGATCACAGATACTCCCGAACACCCTTCACAACCATAGGATGTCACAGCTTATAGGCTCGTTCAAGTCTGGATCAGGGAACGCGTTGAATTGTCACGAAAAGCAGAGAGTCATGTCGCAGAGCCGCGCAATCCATACGCGACAGGGCCGGCCAGTTTCCTGCATGTCCGGCTGGCGCGTGACGATCGCGATCTGCGCGCGGCGCAGGCCCTGCGCTACCGTGTCTTCATCGAGGAACTGGGCGGATCGGGACCAATGGTCGATCATGATGCGCGGCTGGAGCGTGATGCCTTCGACCCGTATTTTGATCATCTGCTGTTGGTGGATGCGCAGCGCGATCCCGATGCGGGCGATCATGTCGTGGGCGCGTGCCGCTTGCTGCCCGATACGCGATTGGCAGAGGTCGGGCAATTCTATTGCGATGATGAATTCGATCTGACCGCCTTGCGCCGCTCGGGGCGGCGATTGTTGGAAATGGGCAGGTCTTGTATCGATCCCGCCCATCGCGGCGGGTTTGGAATGTTGCAAATCTGGCAGGGTCTGGCCGAATACGCCCTTGCGCGCGAAATCGATATCCTGTTCGGTGCCGCCAGTTTTCACAGCCCCGAGCCGCGCGATTGGGCGCAGCCGTTGGGCTGGCTGCATCACCATCACCTGGCCCCCGAGGACCTGCGCGTGCGCGCCCGGCAGCAACCGCAACCCGCGACACTGCCCGCCGATGCGCTGGACCGCAAGCAGGCGCTGATGGCGATGCCCTCGCTGATAAAGGCCTATCTGCGGCTGGGTGGTATGGTGGGGCAGGGGGTGTTTGTCGATCATGCGTTCCGCACGACCGATATCTGCATCATCCTTGATACGGCGGCACTGTCACGCGGCGCGCGCACCCTCGCGCAGCGGGCGGAGCAGGCGCGGTGACATGGCAGTCAGATGCGCCGCCCCCGCAGGTGGCGATCCCGTTGCGGGCGTGGCCGCGCCTGCTGGCCCGCGCGCTTGCGCTGGTGCTGGTCTTTGCATCGGGGCTGCTGGTGCATGCGCTGGCACGGCTGATCGAGCGTCCGCTGGCAGGCGCGCGCCGTCCGGTCAGTGGACGGGTGGTGCAGGCGGTCTGCCGCGCGGTGCTGGTGGTGCTGGGCCTGCGGCTGCGGATTCATGGAGAACCGATGCCGGGCGCGGGCGCATTGGTGGCCAATCACACCTCATGGCTGGATATTCTGGTGTTGCACGCCGTCACGCCAGTGACATTCGTGTCCAAGGCCGAGGTCGCTGGATGGCCCGGAATCGGGCTGTTGGCGCGGGTAACAGGCACACTGTTCATCCGCCGCGACCGGCGCGAGGCCCGCGCGCAAGCCACGCTGTTCGCCGCGCGGCTGGAGGCCGGGCAGCGGTTGCTGTTCTTCCCCGAGGGCACCAGTTCCGACGGGTTGCAAGTGCTGCCCTTCAAGCCTGCGTTGTTCGAGGCGCTTTTGGCCCCGGCCCTGCGCGCGCGGCTGCATCTGCAGCCGGTCAGCCTGTCCTACCACGCGCCTGATGGTGCCGATTGGCGGTTTTACGGCTGGTGGGGCGATATGGACTTTGGTCATCACGCGCTGGGGGTTCTGGCGCAGCGCCCGCAGGGTTCCGTCACGCTGCGCTTTCATCCGCCCCTTGCCATTGCCGACCAGACGGATCGCAAGGCGTTGGCCGCAACGGCCGAAGCCGCCGTGCGCGCAGGCGTCTGCCGGGCAGATACATGATCTGAGGCGCTTTTCACGGCACTGATGCGCAAACTTTCCAACAATTTCCCCGCCAAGGCACCGCCTCGACCCGTCCATATATGGGGGAAACACCCCGTTCTCACACATCCGTGATCGCCCGGTGCGAATTGGCTTCCGGGGGGCGGTTGCGCGGTGGGGTGCGGGTCCATAGCCTCTCGCCCCACGAAAAAGCCAATGGCAATCAAAGGAGTAACTCATGCGTCTTGCAGGCATTCTGACCGGCGCCCTGATCCTCGCCACCCCTGAAGGTGTGCGCGCGGATGACCCGCAACCCCATCCGCTGGTGCCGCTGGCACCCGATGCGACCATCAGCGAGGATGAGTTCACCGATTTCGTGGAGTTGGAGTTTTTCGCCGCCCCCTGGGTGGATGGTGATCCGACCGATATCCTGACGGAATCCGGCGCCCACACGCGCCAAGAGTATGCAATTGACGGCGAGGAAGTTGCCATCATACGCCTGTACCAAAGCTATCTCGACTACTTTGAGGGGCAGGATTTCGAAATCATTTTTGCAGGGATGGACGACGATCTGACCGATGGCAATGCGCGCAGGTTTCTGCGCGACGGGTTGGGGGCGCCGCGTGCCCGACGCGGGGGCGAGCATGCCTATATTCTTGCCCGGTCACCGGATGAAGCGGATATCGTTGCGCTGAGTTTTTTCGAACGGCGCGGCAGCCGCCGCATACAGGTGGACGTGCTGGAACTCGAAGAGATGGAAACATTCGATCTGACCGTACAAGAGCCTGAGCCTGAAGAGGATATGGCCGAACTTGAGGCCGAAGCCGAGGCCGATGAATTCGTGCCGAGCACGCAGGATGCCGCAGCGCTTGAAAGCGGGCTGGTCGAGGAAGGGCGCGTTGTGGTCGATGCGATTCTTTTTGCCTTTGACGATGACGAGATCCTGCCGGAATCGGCGGATGCGCTGGAAACCGTTGCCGCGCTGATGGAAGAGAATTCGGGCCTTGATCTGCTGGTGGTCGGTCACACGGATGGTGTGGGCAGCTTCGACTATAATCTGCGCCTGTCGCTGGACCGCGCTCAATCCGTCGTGGCCTGGCTGTCGGATGAACATGGCATTTCCGATGGACGGCTGCGCCCGGCCGGCGCTGGCCCGATGTCGCCCATCACGACCAACCGGACCGAGGACGGCCGCGCGCAGAACCGCCGGGTGGAACTGGTCGAGGTGATCGACTGATCACATGGGGCATGAGCGGCGCGCTGTGGCAGAATTACAAGTGTGCCATGGCGTGCCGTAGCGGCGCTTGCCTTCGCGCGGTGGCGCAATACGGTCCTGTTTACATCAGACCGTGAAAGTCCGCCCATGCCCCCCATCGCCGACCATCCCGAGCGCTATGTCCTGGTCAATGAATTGCATGCTCGCCCGTCGGCCCGGATTGCCGTGCCCAGCGTGGCGTGTTTCCTGGCGATCAAGCCTGCGCATCAGGCGGCAAAGCGGTCTCGGGACAAGGATCGTGCGCATCTGCTGGCGATGCTGGACCGGCATGGGGCGGGACACCCGGCCCCGGATGCCACCCATCATACTGCCCAGATCGGGCGGCATGAGCTGAAATGGGAAAGCCATACCGAATTCGTCACGTATATGGCCTATGAGAAAGGCGCGGGCGGGCGACCGTTCGACCCTGCGCGCTTCGATGTCTTTCCCGACAGTTGGCTGGAGGATGCGCCCGGCGCGCGCCTGACCTCGATCCTGTTCCAGATCGAGGAGATGCCCGCCGACCGAGAGGCGATATCCGAGAAACTGTTCGACTGGTTCGTGCCCGAAAGCCTTGCCGTGGTGCAGGTGGTGGACGGGGCCGCGATCGTGGCCAGCGATTTCCGCATTGACCGGGCGGGGCATGTGCGCATGGCCGTCTTCGTGCGCCCGGAAACCAGCGGGCGGCGGGTGGGGCGGATCGTGCAACGCCTGTGCGAGATCGAGACCTACAAGACCATCTCGATGTTGGGGTTGATGCGGGTGCGCAGGATGTCCCCGCAGATGGGGGCGCTGGATGACGAGTTGTCGCGCCTGACTCGTGCGATGAAGGAGCCCGGCGCGCGGTCTGAAGAGACGCTGGAGGAATTGCTGCGCATCTCGTCCGAGTTGGAAAACATGATGGTGGAAAGCTCGTTCCGCTTCGGTGCGACGGGGGCTTATGAGGCGCTGGTCCATCAGCGTGTGGCCGCGCTGCGTGAAGAGCGCTTCATGGGGCGCCAGACATTGGGCGAGTTTCTGAACCGGCGTTATGATCCGGCGATGCGCACGGTGAAATCGACCGAGCGGCGCCTGACCAAGATGGCCGAGCGCGCGATGCGCGCGGGGCAATTGCTGGGCACGCGGGTGGATGTCGAACGCTCGGCACAGAATCAGACCCTGCTGGCCAGCATGGACCGGCGTGCGGATATGCAGTTGCGCCTGCAGAACACGGTCGAGGGGTTGTCGGTCGTGGCGATCAGCTATTACGCGGTCAATCTGGCCAGCTACATGGCGCTGCCGGTGCTGGAGCCGATGGGCCTGCCCCGCGGGGTGGCGCTTGCGCTGCTGGTGCCGGTTGTCGTGCTGGGGGTCTGGGCGATGGTGCGCCGGATCCGGCGGCATTTCGAGTAGCCCGCCTGATCCCCCGCGCGCGCAGGCGGCCCGCCCGCCCACCCTCGCGGCGCGCCCTGACGGGCGCTTGCTTGCCGCCTGCGCGCGCGGGGGATCAGGCTGCGCGGCCTGCGGTGAATTGCAGCCGCGCCAGCCGGGCATAGAGCCCGTTCTGCGCCACCAGTTCGTCATGCGTACCCGTGGCGACGACGCGCCCCTCATCCAGCACCACGATCCGGTCGGCCTGTTTCACGGTAGCCAGCCTATGGGCGATCACGATCATGGTGCGCCCGTCCGATAGCGTGTCCATCGCGCGCTGCACGGCGGCCTCGGATTCAGCATCAAGCGCCGAGGTTGCCTCATCCAGCAGCAGGATCGGCGCATCGCGCAGGATTGCACGGGCGATGGCGATGCGCTGTTTCTGCCCGCCCGAGAGCAGAACGCCGCGCTCGCCCAGTTCGGTGGCATAGCCTTGCGGCAGCCGGGTCAGGAAATCATCGGCAGCGGCGGCCTTTGCGGCGGCAACCACGTCGGCATCGGAGGCATCGGGTCGCCCGAAGCGAATATTCTCCATCGCCGAGGTCGCGAATATCGCCGGGTCCTGCGGGACCAGCGCCAGCGCCTTGCGGAAATCATGCCGGGCCATGTCACGCAGATCCACGCCGTCGATCCGCACGGCCCCGGCATCGGGGTCGTAATGGCGCATCAGGAGTTGCAGCACCGTTGTCTTGCCCGCACCCGAAGGCCCCACCAACGCCACGGTTTCGCCCGGGCTGACATGCAGGCTGACATCGCTGAGCGAGGCCTGTTCGGGGCGCGCCGGATAGGAAAAGCGCAGCTTGTCGAAGCGCACCTCGCCGCGTGTGGGGCAGGGCAGGGGCACGGGGGCGGGCGGGTCCTGCACGCTGTCAGTGGCGGTCAGCAATTCGATCAGCCGTTCGGTTGCACCGGCTGCGCGCTGCAATTCGGACCAGATTTCGGTCAATGCGCCGACCGAGGCGGCGACGATCACCGCGTAGATCACGAATTGCGCCAGCTCGCCCGGCGACATGATGCCAGCGGCGACGTCGCGCGCGCCGACCCAGAGCGTACCCAGTATGCCCGCAAAGACGAGAAAGATCACGATGACGGTCAGTTGCGCGCGGGTGAAGATGCGTCTGCGGGCCACATCGAAGCTGGTTTCGGTCACATCGTCAAAGGCGGCGCGGCTGGCGGCCTCATGCGTGTTGGCCTGCACGGTCTGCACGGCGCTCAGCGCCTCGGAGGCATTGCCCGACGAGGCCGCGATCCAGTCCTGATTCTCGCGCGACAGGCGGCGCAGCTTGCGCCCCATCACCACGATGGGCACGATGATCAGCGGCACCATCAGCAGCACGAAGCCCATAAGCCGGCCCGAGGTCAGCCCCAGCAGGATCAGCCCGCCCACAAGCATCAGCGCATTGCGCAGCGCGATCGAGACCGACGAGCCGATGACCGACTGGATCAGCGTGGTATCCGTGGTCAGCCGCGAGAGCACTTCTCCGGTCATGATGCGCTCGTAAAAGGCCGGGCTGCGGGCGATCACACGCGCGAACAGCGCCTTGCGGATATCGGCCACGATCCGTTCGCCCAGCCGGGTGACGAAGTAATACCGCAATCCGGTGCCCAGCGCGAGGAGCATTGCCAGACCGAAGGCGCCGGCAAAATACTGGTTGAGCAGATGGATCTCGCGCGCTTCGAACCCGTCGACGACGCGGCGCACCGCCAGCGGCAGGGCCAGGGTGATGGCCGCAGTGGTCACCAGCGCCATAATGGCAATGGCCAGCAGCAGCCGGTAGGGACGTATGAACGGCCACAACCCGCGCAGGGCCCCGATATTGCGGGATTTGGCGCGATCATCCTGCGCGGCTGGAGTGTCGGTCATGCAGTCAGGCTCTTGCAGCTTCTGCCTTCGGTTTAGGCGAGGTGCGCGCGCGGGGCAAGCCTATCCGGGAACTGTGGCCTTGCGCCGCAGGACGGGGCAGTTGCGGCAGTGGGCTGGCGGCGTATTTTCGGCGGCGCCACGCTGGCGCGTGGCGTCTGGCTGCAAGGCATCCGGCAGTTTGCACCCGCCAGTGGGGGAAGATCAGTCTGCGGGGCTTCTGAGCACTGTCAGGCTGCCTTTTCCAGACGCAGATAGGTGAAGAGCCCCAGCGCGGTCAGCGGCGTTTCTTCGGCGAGATACAGCTCTTGCACCCCCATGACGCGATCCTTGGGGAAATTCGAATGCCAGCCGATCCAGTTGGCCAGGGGTGCGAACTTACGCTCCAGCCAGGCCAGCCATCCCACTTCGCGGGCGAAATGATTGACCAGCAGGATCTGTCCGCCGGGTTTGCACACGCGCGCCATCTCGGCCATGACCTGTTCAGGGTCGGGCACGACCGAGATCAGATGCATGGCGACCACGATATCGAAGCTGGCATCGGGGAAATACAGATGCCGCGCATCCATCTGGCGCAGATCGCGCACATGGGTCAGCTTTTCCTCATCTACCTTGGCGCGCGCCCGCGCCAGCATCTCTTCGGAGAAATCGATGCCTGTCACCTCGACCTCGGGGGCGTAAAAGGGCAGCGCAAGGCCGGTGCCCACGCCCACTTCCAGCACGCGCCCGCCGGTCTGGTTAACGACGCGTGTTGCGTGGCGCCGCCCGGTATTGGTGATGCGGCCGAAGGTCATGTCATAAATGGGGGCCCAGCGGCGATAGCTGGAAGTGATGGCTTCGGGTTTCACGACAGAGCCTCTTTGCGATGGGTCCGGAGTGTCTTGCGCGTTTATTGACTAGCAGTCAATAAAACGAACCCTCAGGGCGCGCAAAATCTTCGTGAGGGGCGAGGGGCGCAGTGCCTACATCGAGAAGCTGATGCCGCAGCCGCAGCTTGACGAAGCATTGGGATTGTCGATCACGAAGCGCGCGCCGATCAGTTCCTCGGTGAAATCGATCACGGCATTTTCCAGAAACGGCAGCGAGACCGGATCGACCAGCACTTTCTGTCCCGCCTTCTCCAGCACCAGATCATCGGCTGCAGGCTCATCAAAGCGGATATCATATTGAAACCCGGAACAGCCCCCGCCATCGACCGCAACGCGCAGCGCCTTGACCTCGCCACTCTCCTGAGCGATCTCTGCGAGGCGCTGAAAGGCCCGGTCACTGACACGCGGGGGCAGGGTGATGGACATGATGGCTTGCCTTATATCCGAGTGCTTTCCTCTGATATAAGGCGGGCCGCGCCGATGGGCAAGACGAAGGGACAGAAGATGCTGCAGCCTTATGCCACACGGCCCGAGGAGTCGCGCGGGCGTCTGCATGCGGAGGCGATGAGCACATTCCGCTCACCTTTTCAGCGGGATCGTGACCGGATCATCCATTCCTCGGCCTTTCGGCGGCTGAAACACAAGACGCAGGTGTTCATCGAGCATGAGGGGGATTACTACCGCACGCGGCTGACCCATTCGATCGAGGTGGCGCAGGTGGCGCGCACGCTCGCGGGTGCGCTGGGGTTGAACACCGATCTGGCCGAGGCCATCGCGCTGGCGCATGATCTGGGTCACCCACCCTTTGGCCATACCGGCGAGGAGGCGCTGGAGCGGTTGATGGCACCCTATGGCGGGTTTGACCACAACGCGCAGGCGCTGCGGATCGTCACGGCGCTGGAGCGGCATTACGCGGATTTCGACGGGCTGAACCTGACATGGGAAACGCTGGAAGGGATTGCCAAGCATAACGGCCCGGTCACCGATGCCTACGGGCGCCCGCTGAAGGGTAAGGCGCTGCCCTATGCGCTGGCCGAATGCAATGCGGGTTTTGACCTGGAACTGTCGGGCTATGCCAGCGCCGAGGCGCAGGTGGCCGCAATTGCCGATGACATCGCCTATAACCATCACGATCTGCATGACGGGCTGCGATCAGGGCTGTTCACCGAGGCCGATCTGATGGAGCTGCCGATCACGGGCCCGGCCTTTGCCGAGGTGGACCGGCGCTATCCGGGGCTGGAGGTGATGCGCCGCCGCCATGAGGCGCTGCGCCGTGTCTTTGGCACGATGGTCGAGGATGTGCTGCTGGTGGCGGGCACGCGGCTGGGACCTGCACACCTGGCCCATGCACAGGATATCCGCGATCTGGGCGTCACGATCATCCGTTTTTCCGACCGGCTGTTTCGCGAGTTGAAGGTGATCCGGCAGTTCCTGTTCACGCGGATGTATCGCGCGCCGACTGTGGTCGAGATGCGCGCGCGCGTGACGGCGATGGTCAATGACCTGTTCCCGCTGTTCATGGCGCGGCCAGAATTGCTGCCGGCCGAGTGGCGCCGCGATGTCGAGGCCGCGCGCGACGAGACGGCGCTTGCGCGGATCGTGGCGGATTATGTGGCGGGGATGACGGACCGTTTTGCGATCGGCGAGCATGCGCGACTGACCGGGGCGGGGGGGCGCCCCTTACCCCCCATCGAAGGGGGCGCGGGGCGCGGCGCTGACGCGCCGGGACCACGCAGGCGGGGCGAGGGCGGAGAGTGAGGCGGTGTGTGGGGCGCTGCCCCGTCCGGCCAGGGCCGGACTCCCCGGGATATTTTTGCAAAGATGAAATCAGGAGTGCAGTGAATGTCTGAGCGATCAAGCCTTGTGCGGCGCATGCCCTGGCCCGAGAGCGCCTCGCGCCCGGTGGGCACGCCGATCCAGCCTTCGGTGGTCTATGCCTCGCCCGATCCCGATACGCTGGATGCGCAATATGAGGGGCGGGTTGCGGGCTATACCTATGCGCGCGAAGGTCATCCCAATGCCGATGTGCTGGCGCGCAAGATCGACCAGATGGAGGGCGCGCGCGGCGGGCTGGTGCTGGGCTCTGGCATGGCGGCGGTTGCGGCCACGCTGATGGGGCTGTGCAAGGCGGGCGATCATGTGCTGGGGGGTGATCAGCTTTATGGCCGGTCGCTGCGGTTGATGCGTGAGGATCTGCCGCGTTTTGGCGTGGCGACATCGCTGGCCGATCCGACCGATCTGGCCGCGTTCGAGGCCGCGATCCGCCCCGAGACGCGGCTGATCCTGCTGGAGGTGGTATCGAACCCGACGCTGCGGGTGGCCGATATTGCCGGGATCGCGGCGCTGGCACGGGCGCGCGGCATCCTGCTGGCGATCGACAATACCTTTACCACCCCGCGCGGTTTTCAGCCCTTTGCGCATGGCGCGGATATCGTGATCCATTCGGTGACCAAGATCCTTGCGGGGCATTCGGATGCCACGCTGGGCTATGTGGCGGCGCGCGACGAAGGCCTGATGACCCCGATTTACGATTTTGCGGTCACGACGGGCATGACGCCCAGCCCGTTTGATTGCTGGCTGGCCGAGCGGGGGCTGTATTCCTTTGAATTGCGGTATGACCGGGCCGAGGCGAATGCCGAGGCACTGGCGGCGCATCTGGCGGGGCTGGCGGGGGTGACGCGGGTGCTGTATCCGACGCGGCCCGACCATCCTGACCATAACCGTGCGCATACGCTGCTGGGCACGCGCGGCGGGCATATGGTCAGCTTCGAGATCGCGGGTGGGCGCGCGGCGGCCAACCGGCTGACGCGGGCCGCGCCCGATATCGCCTTTGCCCCCACGCTGGGGGATATCGGCACGACGCTGTCGCATCCGGCCAGTTCGTCGCATCGGGGGCTGGGCGCGGAAGGGCGCGCGGAACTGGGCATCAGCGAAGGGTTTTTCCGCGTCTCGGTCGGGGTGGAGGATGTCGCGCTTTTGTGCCGCGAGTTCGAAGCGGCCATCGCAGCCAGTCAGGCGTGACATGACGCGGGGGCGCTGAGCGCGTTCTGTCAAGGCAGCGCGGCCGCGATCCTGGTCAGTGGCGCGCCGGCAGGGGCAGCCATGGCGCCGGCCAGGGTGCTGATCCGGGCGCGAGGCGGGTGGTGTTGGGCGTGATCGCATCGCGCTCAGGGCAGTTCGACCCGGCCGAGATCGCATTGGAGGGTCGTCACATGCCGGGGGGGGGTACCCTCTTCCGGGGCGATGGTCCGCGATGTCGGCTTGGGTGGATTACCAGTCCTTTCATTCCCGGCGATTTTTCATTTCAGCGGATCCCTGAATGGGCACCCGACAGGGAACTTCTGTTACGGCAAGCTGTGCCTTGCCGTGATCCGGCATGCAGAATATCGGCCCGATCACGCCAGCACGGCCCGGAAGAAACAAGTTGCAGCGCTGCGCGTTCGTGGCCCTCTGCGTTTGCAAGAGGAAATTCTCGGCGACATTGATGATTGCAGGGTCCATGCTGTCTCTCTCGATTATCGTTACCGGCTGTTTCGGTCGGAATGCAGGGCTGCAACCAGTTGACATGGAGCGGCGGCGCATCCGCCCTGTCGGTCCCGAGCAGGAGAGGGACGTCGCGCTCTGTGCAGGGGCACGACAACATGGCAAGACAATGATGACAGCTGAACCGGCAAGGCTTGAAATTTCGGCTGCGGCTGCATTCACAGCTTCAGCCGCGAGCGCCTGTCATGTCACCCGGCACGCGACCGACCCGTTTGCGTGAGGGTGGCCGAAGGGGCATTGCGTATCGGCCGAGATGGGAGCGGGCGCGCTGCGGTCCTTTGGCGGGCGGTTTGACGGCGATCACGAAACCCGGTTGGATGCGATTGCAAGCTGCGTCGCCTCGAAGGTTGACGGCATCGTGCCGGCGGCCTCGGACACCCGTGTGATCACCGGGCCCGGTGCCAGCCGCGCGCGGTGATCGGCGCATGCGCCTACCATACCATGGACGACCCGCGCATTTCGGCCGTGACATGTTGGACGACAACGCCCAGGGCAGGCGCTTGCGGATAAAGAGCCTGCTGGCCGTCGACCCACGAACACTCCAGTCTGCACGATCAGCGGAGCCGTCGCCATCGCGCATGCGCTGGTGATCCTGAGCGTGGGGGTCAGACTGTTCATTGGGAGGTGATGATCCTGTCATCGGCGTGATTGGTGCGTCCAGCTTTGACCCGGGCCTGCCGAAGGAAAACGCGGTGCTGTGCGGGTTGCCGGTGGGGTTGGGCTGTGGGTTGCCCGGCAGGTATCTGGTCGCAGGGGCCAGATCACCGGCTCTCATCGGGGCGACTGGCATGTGGCAGATCAGGCTGGCCCTCGCTTCCGGAGTGCGACAAGCCGCAGTCAGGTCATCGCAACCGAAGCGCTGCTGTTGCAGGTCTTTGGTCGAAAAGGGGCCTTTGCGGGCGCGAGTGTCACTTATGGCGTGATCTTCATGCTGTGTCTGGTCCTGGCTGGTAAGGCGCTGCGGCCGCGTGACTGCTCTGGATATCCCCGTTTTCGATCTGTATCCCGGTCAGGGGATGGTCGTGATCGGCGATAACGGCACAGGCAAGTTCACCATGATAAAGGCACTGGCCAGCGCGATCCCGCCCGATACGGCCGAGATCACGCTGGCGGGTGAACTGGTGCAATTCTTCAGCCCCGGCGCGGCGCGGGACATAGGGATCGAGAGCGCGCATCAGACGCCCCAGGTTCATGGGCCGCGAGATCCGCCAGGACGGGGGTGTGGGCGGCGTGTTCAGGCATCTCGACAAACCCGCAATGCGGCCTCGGGGCCGCACGAGACACTTCGGGAACCGGGGTTTGTGACGAATCAGAGCGTCGATCAGACTGTCGAAACCCTGTCGAAACCCTGTCGGGTGGGCAGCGTCAGGGCATGGCGGTGGCATTCGGGTCAGTGTCGATACCGTGATCTGCGTGGTCGAAGGCAAGTATCTGCTGCTGCCCAAGGCCACTGGCCGGGGCGGCGCGATGCCACGGATGCCAGCGTCCTGCTGCGCACGGGTTGCGCAACACTGGGCCTGCGGCTGATGGCGCGCTGGGCCTTGCCGAGGCTGAGCGGGGATGACGCGTATCGCAAGACCCATGGCAAAGACCGGTCAATCCGTGGCATGTGCCGGACAACAGCCACAGGGCTGATCTGGTGAAGAACGAAGCGACAGAAGAGGGGTCAGCCTGATGGCCCGCACATAAGAAACGGGGCGGCCCGATCAGGCCGCCCCGTGAGTGTTTGCAAGAAAGAGCGCGGCTCAGTCGGCCATGACCTCTTCGGTCGCGGCGCGCACGCGGCGCACATTCTCTTCCATCTGCTCCTGATCGTAATAGACGACCGGGAAGAAGGTGTTGCCTTCGGTCGTCTCGATGAAGCGCTCATCCTGGCTGGCGAACTCCGCGGCTGCCATCAGACGGTCCTTCACGTCTTCCGGCACGCCCTGTGGCACGATGATGGTGCGCCAGTCCTCGATGGAATAGTCATAGCCCAGTTCCATCAGCGTGGGGACATCGGGGTAGAAGGGGCTGCGCTCTGCCGACAGGAAGGCCGCGATGACCATTTCACCTGTGGGCGTGTATTGCGCATGGGTGCCACCCGAATAGGCGAAATCCACTTCGCGGCCCAAGATCAGAGGGGCCATCCCGGCACCGCCACCCGTGGGCACGATGGCCAGGTCAAGGCCTTCTTGCTCGGCCACGCGCTCGATGATGGCCTGATCCAGCGCTGTCTGCTGGGCATAGGTCATCGGATTTTCCTGGCCGTATTCGATGATCTCGTCAAAGGTCTCGAACGGCTGCTCGGCCGATGTGACAAGCGCGTTCTGCCCCAGCGCCAGTGCCGCCAGATACTCGAAATCGTCGATCTCGTATTC
>PWWF01000289.1 GCA_003561595.1 Paracoccaceae bacterium
GACGCGCAGCGCGGGGCGAGAGCGTCGCCCAGCAGAGCGTGCAGCATGGGGCCGGGCACATCGTCACAGATAAAGGCCGCGCCGATATCCTGCGCCAGGATGAAACGCAGCCGCCCGTCCTGAACCTTCTTGTCTTGCGCCATCAGCGCGATCAGCGCCTCTGCATCGGGCAGATCGCCCGGAATATCGCGCAGCTCGGCCGCCATGCCCATCGCGCGCAGATGCGCGCGCACCCGGCTTGGGGTTTCCTGCGCGCACAGCCCCATGCGCGCCGACAGATCAAAGGCCAACGCGCAGCCGATCGCCACCCCTTCGCCATGCAGCAGCCGATCGGAATAGCCGGTCGCGGCCTCCAGCGCGTGGCAGAAGGTATGACCCAGATTCAAGAGCGCGCGCTCGCCTGCTTCGGTTTCATCGCGCGCGACGATCCCGGCCTTCATCTCGACCGACCGGCGCACGGCCATCTGCCGCAGGGCCGTATCGCCGCGCGCCAGCGCGGGGCCATGCGCCTCCAGCCAGTCGAAAAACCCCGCATCGCCCAAAAGCCCGTATTTCACCACCTCGCCATAACCGGCCAGAAAATCGCGCGCGGGCAGCGTGTCCAGCAGGTCGATATCGGCCAGCACAAGACTGGGCTGATGGAACGCGCCCACCAGATTCTTGCCATGGCGCGTGTTGATCCCGGTCTTGCCGCCCACTGAGCTGTCCACCTGCGCCAGTAGCGAGGTCGGCACCTGCACGAACCGCACGCCCCGGCGCAGGATCGCGGCCGCAAAGCCCGCCAGATCGCCGATCACCCCGCCCCCCAGCGCCACGACCACATCGCCGCGTTCGACCTGCGCATCCAGCAGCCATTCGACCGCCTCGCGCAGCCCGTCCCAGCCCTTGGTCGCCTCGCCCGGGGCCAGCGCATGGGCCTGCATCGTGATCCCCTGATCCGCAAGCCCTGCCCCCAGAGCGTCCAGATGCGCCGCGCCCACGCGCGCCTCGGTCAGCACCGCCACGCGCGGGCGCGCGAGCATCGGCGCGATCAGCGCGCCTGCCTGCGCCATCAGCCCCTGACCGATCACCACATCATAGGACCGCGGCCCAAGGTTCACATGCACGCGTTCCGCACTCATCCCCGCCCCCCTTCCAGCACATCCGGCCGCTCGGCCAGCGCGGCCAGCACGGCGCGCGTCGTATCGGCAATGGCATATCCCGGCATGACCTGCACCACCAGATCGGCCTGCGCGTAATGCGGCGCGCGTGCCTCCAGCAGCCCGGCAAGGGTCGCGCGCGGATCCGCAGTGCGCAACAACGGGCGGGTGGATTTGTGCCGCACGCGCGACCATAGCAGCTCCAGATCGGCCTTCAGCCAGACGGCCACCCCCTCGGCGCTGATGCGCGCGCGGGTCTGCGGGCACAGATACGCCCCGCCACCCACCGACAACACCCCCGGCGCGCCCCGCAACAGCCGCGCGATCACCTCGGATTCGCGCGCACGAAAGAACGCCTCGCCATCGCGGTCGAAAATCTCGGCAATGCTCATCTGCGCGGCGGCGACGATTTCTTCATCCGAATCGAGGAACGGCACCCGCAGCACGCGCGCAAGCTCCTTGCCCACGGCGGTCTTGCCCGCGCCCATCATGCCGACCATCACAACGGTCTTGTGCAATTTCATGACCGCGCCGCCCCCAATGCCTGCCCCCCGTGCACGGCCCGATTCAAGTTTTCGTGGCCTGCCTGTCCCTCGTCGTGATAATGCGGCAAGGTCGAATGCGAAACCCCCAAGGCGCGCGCGAGGGCGACCTGCACAAGGGGATGACGATCAGAAAGGCAGGCTCATGCGCTTTATCTTCCGGTTTCTGTTCCTGCTTGCCATTCTGGCAGGCGTGGCAGTGGTCTCTTACGCCTATATCGGCGATCTCTCGCCGCAGCGTGAACCCGTTGAAACCCCGGTCACGCTGGACGCGAATTGACCGGCACGCCCCATACCCTGTTGCGCTGCCTGACGATGGCAGCACTGGCCGCGAGTGTCGTGGCCATGCCCCTGCGGGCACAGGACGGGGGCGCGCCGCTCAGCGCGATCGGCTGGCTGGATCAGGCGCTCGCCGCGCCCGTGCCCGACCCGGTGATGCCCTCGCCCCTGCCCCAGGACGGCGCGCAGGATGGCCCCGCCGTGGATTTTGAGCCCATCGCCAGCGCGCCGCTGGACGGGGCGGGGCTGGCTGCAACGGGGCTGTTCACGGCCGAGCGGATCGGGCTGCCCCGCAACTTCTGGGGTGAGGCCACGCTCGATCAGATCACCGAGGCCATCGCCGCCCTGCCCCAGGATACGCTGCCAAGCGCGAATCGGTTGATGCTGCGCGTGCTGATCGCCGAATTCGCAGCCCCCTGGGGCATGAGCACGGCAGATCAGGCGCGCCTGCTTCTGGCCCGCGTCGATGCGCTGATCCGGCTGGGCGCGCTGGAACAGGCCGGGCAGTTGATCGATGCCGCGCCCGAACAGACCGCCGCGCTGGCCGCGCGGGCCTTTGATATCGCGCTTCTGCTGGGCGAGGAGGATCGCGCCTGCGACCAGATGTCGGGCCGGATCACGCTGGATCAGGGCCAGGCCGCGCGCATCTTCTGCATGGCACGGGGCGGCGACTGGCCCGCCGCCCATTCCGCGCTGCAAATCGCGCGCAATCTGGGCAGCCTGGACGCGGACAAGGCCGCGGTTCTGGAGCGGTTTCTGGAAGAGGAAGAAGGCGAGAACCTGCTGCCCCCGCCCCAGCGCACCACCCCCCTGACCTGGCGGATCATGGAAGCCCTGGGCGATCCGGTGACCACGGCCACCCTGCCCGTGGCCTATGCCCATGCCGATCTGCGCGGCACCAGCGGCTGGCGCGCGCAGCTTGACGCCGCCGAGCGGCTGACCCGCGCGGGCGTGATGCAACCCAACCGTCTGCTGGGCCTCTATACCCAGCGGCGCCCGGCGGCGTCGGGGGGCATGTGGGAACGGGTCCGCGCGATCCAGTCGCTCGATCAGGCCATCGCCGCGCGCGACAATGCGCGGCTGGGCACGGTGCTGGATCAGGCATGGGCGCTCTTTGCCAGTGCCGAACTGGAACAGGCGCTGGCCGAGATGACCGCCGACACGCTGGCATCGCTGCAACTGGATGGCAATGGCACCGATGTGCTGTGGAAATTGCTGCTGCTGGCGCGCGATCATGCCGAGCGAGCCACGGAGCTGGCCCCCGATAGCCCCACAGCGCGCTTTGTCATGGCGCTGGCGGCGGGCGATCCGCTGCCCTCGGGCAGTGGCAATGGCATGGCAGAGGCCATCGCGCTGGGCTTTGACCCGCAAGAGGATTTACCGGCGGCTCTCCGCGCAGATATCGACGCGGGCGCGCCCGGACTTGTGCTGCTGGAAGCGCTGCGTCAGATTGCGGATGCCAGCATGGGCGATCTGCAGGCGGCCACGCGCGGGCTGCACCGCCTGCGCGCCATCGGGCTGGAAGAGACCGCGCGCCAGATCGGGGTCGAGTTGATGCTGCTGGAACGGCGCGGTTAGCAACCGGACACGGCAAGGAATACCCCCATATGGGACTGCAACGCGCACATAACTGGATTTCCACCTTTCTCGAGGCCAGCGCCGCCGAGGCCGGTGCCGCGCAGAACACGCTTCTGGGCTATGGCCGCGATCTGCGCGATTTCGCCGACTGGGCCGAGGGCGAAGGGCTGGATGTGGCATCATTGCCGCGCGACGCGATCGAGCGCTACCTGATCCATTGCAGCGAACAGGGGCTGGCGAAATCGACCCGCGCGCGGCGGTTGTCGTCGATCCGGCAGATGTATCGCTTCGCCTATTCCGAAGGCTGGCGCGAGGATGATCCCGCCAGCCGGATCAGCGGGCCGGGCAAGGTGAAAACACTGCCCGAAACGCTTAGCCATGCGCAGGTCGAGGCGCTGCTGAGCGCCGCACGAGAGACGGGCCGCACCCCGGTCGAACGACGGCGCAATACCTGCCTGATGGAATTGCTGTACGCCACCGGGCTGCGGGTCACCGAGCTGGTCAGCCTGCCGGTCGCCGCCGTGCGGGGCGATCCGCGCATGATCCTTGTGCGCGGCAAGGGCGGGCGCGAGCGCATGGTGCCCCTGTCGGACCCGGCGCGCGATGCGCTGGCCGACTGGCTGGCCGATTGGGACGAACAGGCCGAACGCCTGCGCGCGGCGCGCAAGCCCGAGCCGCGCCATCTGTTCCCGTCGCGCGGGCGGTCAGGGCATCTCAGCCGGGTCGGGTTCTACCTGTTGCTGAAGGATATCGCGCAGCGCGCGGGCCTGGACCCTGCGCGCGTCAGCCCGCATGTCCTGCGCCATGCCTTTGCCACACATCTGCTGGCCGGCGGTGCCGATCTGCGCGCGATCCAGACCATGCTGGGCCATGCCGATGTGTCCACGACCGAGATCTATACCCATGTGCTGGAAGAGCGCCTGAAATCGCTGGTGATGGATCATCACCCGCTTGCGAAGGCGGACATGTAAGGGCTTTTGCATAACTCGACCCGAGTACAGAGATGAGGGCAGCGCCTGCCTGGGCGGGCGCTTGTGCGTGAGTGTGCAACCGGTGCGACGATCAAGTAATACAATGCGTTTCAGAATGTTGCGACGTTTGAAGCGCCTGCCGGGGGGCAGGCAGGCGCTGCCCGGCGTTGCCGCCGGGCGGAAAAACTGCCGGGCTTGCCCGTTACTCAGAGGTCTTGCATAGGCGCGGCGCATGAAAAAGGCGGCCCCGCAGGGCCGCCTGATCCGTAATCATCTATGGGCGATCAGCCCTGCGTGGCGCTGGTCAGATCGACCGAGACACCGGGCCCCATGGTCGAGGACAGCGAGACCTTTTTCAGATAGGCCCCTTTTGCGCCCGAGGGCTTTGCCTTGGCGACAGCATCCACGAAGGCGCGCACATTCTCGGCCAGTTGTGCAGGCTCGAACGACACCTTGCCGACACCGGCATGGATGACGCCTGCCTTTTCCACCTTGAACTGGACCTGACCACCCTTGGCGCTTTTGACAGCCTCGGCCACATCCATGGTCACAGTGCCGACCTTGGGGTTGGGCATCAGGTTGCGCGGGCCGAGGATTTTCCCCAGACGGCCCACGATGGGCATCATGTCGGGCGTCGCGATGCAGCGATCAAACTCGATCCTGCCTTGCTGCACCTGCTCCATCAGATCCTCTGCGCCGACGATATCGGCGCCCGCCTCTTTCGCCTCATCGGCCTTGGGGCCACGGGCGAACACGGCCACGCGGACCGTCTTGCCGGTGCCGTTGGGCAGGGTCACCACGCCGCGCACCATCTGGTCGGCATGGCGCGGGTCAACACCCAGATTCATCGCGATCTCGATTGTCTCGTCGAATTTCGCATTGGCGTTGGTCTTGATCAGCGCCAGCGCATCCTCGACCGAGATATTCTCTTTTCCGGCAAAGGCGTCGCGTGCGGCCTTTGTGCGTTTTCCAAGCTTGGCCATGATCTTACCCCTTCACCTCGATACCGATGGACCGGGCCGAACCAGCAATGATCTGCATCGCGGCTTCGACATCCGACGCGTTCAGGTCCTTCATCTTGGCTTCGGCAATCTCGCGCACCTGTTTGGTGGTCACGCTGCCTGCGACCTGACGGCCCGGCGCTTCCGACCCGCGGGCGCGGTTGCGCTTGCCGACAGGCTTCAGGCCCGCAGCACGCTTGAGATACCAGGACGCCGGCGGCGTTTTCAGGTCCATGGTAAAGGACTTGTCCTGATAATAGGTGATCACGGTGGGAATGGGCGCGCCCGGCTCCATCTCGGCGGTGCGGGCGTTGAATTCCTTGGTGAACATCATGATGTTGATGCCGCGCTGACCCAGAGCGGGGCCAACGGGGGGCGACGGGTTTGCCTTGCCCGCCGGAATTTGCAGCTTCAGCTGCCCTACGACTTTCTTGGCCATGCGGCCTCTCCTTCTTTCACCTTCCCCCGGTCCACGCGTGCACCAGGGGTCGTTGCGGTTAAGTGGTCCGGCCTGATCCGGGCGCGCCCGTCAGCCTCCCACATGAGACACGTCAGCCGTCTTTCGACACCTGCGTGAATTCCAGATCGACCGGGGTGGCCCGGCCAAAGATCGAGACCATCACCTTCAGGCGGCTGGCCTCTGCATCCACTTCCTCGACCGTGCCCGAGAACCCTTCGAACGGGCCGTCATTGACCTTGACCTGTTCGCCGATCTCGAAATGGATCAGGGTGCGCGGGGCTTCCTCGCCTTCCTGCACACGGTTGAGGATGGCGTTC
This sequence comes from Paracoccaceae bacterium, assembly GCA_003561595.1. GTDB lineage: Bacteria > Pseudomonadota > Alphaproteobacteria > Rhodobacterales > Rhodobacteraceae > Roseinatronobacter. Next base: position 6,288 of record PWWF01000289.1, read on the forward strand.
ACCTCATCATCGCGCATGGGCATCGGCTTGCCCTGCGTGCCCAGAAACCCGGTGACGCGGTTGATCGAGTTGATCAGATGGTAACCCTTGGGCGACATTTCCATGCGCACCAGCACATAGCCGGGCATGAAACGGCGCTCGGACGTCACTTTCTTGCCGCGCCGCACCTCGATCACATCCTCGGTCGGCACCAGCACTTCCTCGATCTGGTCTTCCAGCCCACCCTCGGACACAGCGGTGCGGATGGCCTCGGCCACCTTTTTCTCGAAATTCGACAGCACGCTTACCGAATACCAGCGCATGGCCATGGTGATGATCTTCCTGTTCGCTGCCGGCAGGTCACAAGGGGCTCGTGTCCATGCCAGAGGGTAAAAGTAATCAGCGCACCGAGTCGGTGCGCC
>PWWF01000145.1 GCA_003561595.1 Paracoccaceae bacterium
ACTGTGCGCCGGGGCCTTGTGCCCGCGATGGAAGGGGCGCGCATCCTGCGCGCGGAATTGCGGCGCGGCGATTTGCGCTGGCCCTTTCCGCCCGATATGGGCGCGCGGCTGTCGGGCGCGCGGGTGATGCAGTTGCGCCGCCGTTCGAAATACCTGCTGGCCGATCTGGACCGGGGCGAGACGCTGATCGTGCATCTGGGCATGTCGGGGCGGATGGTCATTTCGGGTCTGGCTGCGGCGCATGTGCCGGGGCAGTTTCATTTCGACCATCCGCAAATCGAGAAACACGACCATGTGCTGTTTCACATGGAAAGCGGCGCGCGCGTGACATTCAACGACCCGCGCCGGTTCGGGGCAATGGATATGTGCCCCACGGCGGCGCTGGACGGGCATCGCCTGATGGCGGGCATCGGGCCAGAGCCATTGGGCAACGCCTTTGACGCACCCTATCTGCGGGCGCGCCTGCAGGGGCGGCGCACACCCATCAAGGCCGCGCTGCTGGATCAGCGAATCGTCGCGGGCCTGGGCAATATCTATGTGTGCGAGGCGCTGTTTCGTGCAGGCATCAGCCCTCTGCGCGCGGCAGGGCGCATCGGGCCTGTGCGGTTGGAGCGGCTGACACAGGCGATCCGCGACACGCTGCAAGAGGCGATAGAGGCCGGGGGATCATCCCTGCGCGACTACCGTCAAGCCAATGGCGAGCTTGGATATTTTCAGCATGCCTTTCGCGTTTACGGACGCGAGGGGGCGGCCTGCACAACGCCCTGTTGCCACGGCCAGGTGCGCCGAATCGTGCAATCGGCGCGGTCGAGTTTCTATTGCCCGCAATGCCAGAGATGACTTGAACCCCAATCCCAAGCTGTTATGCCAAGGGCTGTTTTGCAACTAGCAGGGTGCCGCGCGAATGGCCTATGAAACGCTGATCGTCGAGACCGAGGATCATGTCGCACTGATCAGCCTCAACCGGCCCGAGGCGCTGAATGCGCTGAACAGCACGTTGTTGGGCGAATTGGCCGACGCCCTTGCCGCCGCTGATCGCAATGACAAGGTGCGCTGCATTGTCATCACCGGATCGGACAAGGCCTTTGCCGCTGGCGCCGATATAAAAGAGATGGCCGAGAAGGGCGCCATCGACATGTTCAGCGCCGATTTCTTCAGCGCCGAGACCGAAGCGCTGTTGCGTGTGCGCAAGCCGATCATCGCGGCTGTCGCAGGCTATGCGCTGGGCGGCGGGTGCGAATTGGCGATGATGTGCGATTTCATCATCGCGGCAGATACTGCGAAATTCGGACAGCCGGAAATCAACATGGGCATTCTGGCCGGGATCGGCGGCACGCAGCGTCTGCCGCGTCTGGTGGGGCGGTCCAAGGCGATGGACATGCATCTGACCGGGCGCAACATGCATGCTGACGAAGCCGAGCGCGCGGGGCTTGTCAGCCGCGTCGTGCCAGCCAAGAAGCTGATCGAAGAGGCGATGGCCGCCGCCGCCAAGATTGCCGAGAAATCGCAGATCTCCGTCAAGGCGGTCAAGGAGTCGGTCAACCGCAGCGAAGAGACATCGCTGCGCGAAGGGCTGCTGTTCGAGCGGCGCGTGTTCAATATGATGTTCGCCTCGGATGACCAGAGCGAAGGCATGTCCGCCTTTCTGGAAAAGCGTCAGCCCCAGTTCCGCGATCAATAGGCGCGTTTTTCCTGTTTTCTTTTGGCAGCGCTTGCCCTATAGGCTTGCCGCACATGCGCGTGGGCCCGCTTAAGGCATGAATCAGCACTGGTCATCCTGACCAGTCGGGTCTGTTGCGCGAAGATATTGTAACAGACCCGAAAGAAGCGACACCCATGGCCAATACTCCCCAATCCAAGAAGCGCGCCCGCCAGATCGAGCGCCGCACCGCAGTGAACAAAGCGCGCCGCTCGCGCATCCGTACCTTCCTGCGCAAGGTCGAAGAGGCGATCACCTCGGGTGATCAGACGGCTGCACGCGCAGCATTCCTGGCCGCGCAACCCGAACTTGACCGCGGCGTGACAAAAGGTGTTCTGCACAAGAACACCGTGGCGCGCAAAAAATCGCGCCTGTCGGCCCGGATCAAGGCGATGGCTGCCTGAATCCATTGGAAAAACGGGCTGATGCAGCCTGTTGAACCGGTTTGAACAGGGCGCCTTCGGGCGCCCTGTGCTGTTTGAAACTGTGGCAGAGTGGCACAGCAATTTCGATTCTTTTCCCGCCAATCACAGGTCAAGTCAGTTGTTCGGTTGCGCGGGTTTTGTCCTGCTTGGTAATGTCCTTGCGACTCGTTCGAAACGTGGGGGAACGCAGGCAACCGTCGCGATAGCTGCTTTACCGTGCAATGTTGTCTGGGACATGGCTATCAGGGGCCGCAGGGCCGCTCTGCCGGAATGTCCGTGTCATCAACTGTTGTTTAGGTCTGTAGGCGGGCTCTGGCTGGCTTGCGGTTCTGTGTCTGTGATGCTCGCGCACGGGGCTCTCCGCCGGGCGTCTGATGTTTGTGTTTTGGGGGCCGGATGAAACAAGAATACGTCGGGTTGGGGTGATATGGCTGCAGAAACTTGGGCGGGGATTTCGGATGAACTGCGGCGCGAGGTCGGGGAAAGCAATCACAAGAGCTGGATTGCACCGCTGGAATGCATAGAAATCAATGATGATGTGTTGCGCCTGCGCGCGCCGTCGCGATTTGTCGGCGATTGGGTAAAGCGGAATTATCACGACCAGATTCTCGCCCATCTCAACCGGTCGGGGCATGGGGTGACGCGGGTGGATTTCGAATTCGGCGCCGCGCGTGCCAGCTCGGTCGTCGCATCGCCATCTGTCGCGCCATCGCGCAACCGGGCGCCCATGGATGACGCGCTGCAAAGCGCGCCGCTGGACGCAAAGCTGCGCTTCGAGAATTTCGTTGTCGGCAAACCCAATGAGTTGGCTCATGCCGCCGCGCGCCGCGTGTCAGAGGGCGGCGAGGTCACGTTCAACCCGCTGTTTCTGTATGGCGGGGTGGGCCTGGGCAAGACGCACCTGATGCAGGCCATCGCCTGGGAATTGCAGGACAGCCAGCCCGATCTGCAGGTGCTGTATCTGTCGGCGGAACAGTTCATGTATCGCTTCGTGCAGGCGCTGCGCGACCGGCAGATCATGGATTTCAAGAATCTGTTCCGTTCGGTCGATGTGCTGATGGTCGATGACGTGCAGTTCATCGCCGGCAAGGACAGCACGCAGGAAGAGTTCTTTCACACCTTCAACGCGCTGGTGGACCAGAACAAGCAGATCGTGATATCAGCCGACCGCGCACCGGGCGAGATCAAGGATCTTGAGGCGCGGATATCCTCGCGCCTGCAATGTGGGCTGGTGGTGGACCTGCACCCCACGAATTACGAATTGCGTCTGGGCATCCTGCAGCGCAAGGCGGATCTGTTCGCTCAAAGCTATGGCGGGATAAAGATCGACACGGGTGTGCTGGAGTTCCTCGCGCATCGGATCGCCTCGAATGTGCGCATTCTGGAAGGGGCGTTGCAGCGCCTCTTTGCGTTCTCCAGCCTGATCGGGCAGGAAATCACGCTGGATATGGTGCAGGATTGCCTGTCCGACATCCTGCGCAGCTCCGACCGCCGCGTGACGGTCGAGGAAATTCAGCGCAAGGTCGCGGAATATTACAGCATCCGCCTGTCCGACATGCTGGGCCCAAAGCGCACACGGACGATTGCCCGCCCGCGCCAGGTGGCGATGTATCTGTCCAAGGAACTGACATCGCGCTCCCTGCCGGAAATCGGGCGTCGCTTTGGTGGTCGCGACCACACCACGATCCTGCATGGCGTGCGCAAGGTCGAGGAAATGCGCCTGAGCGACACGCAACTGGACGAAGACATCGAATTGCTGCGCCGCCTGCTGGAAAGCTGAGCCGCAGGCATAGTCCGGGCGAGAAATGGCTTGTCGTCATGGCAGAAATGGCTAGGCTCACGCTCCCGAGAGGGGGCGCGACGCGCCTTGCAGGCTAACAGGGATCGAGGGCATGAAGATCAGCATAGAACGGGCAGTTCTGCTCAAGGCCGTGAGCCAGGCGCAATCGGTGGTCGAGCGGCGCAACACGATCCCGATCCTCGCCAATGTGCTGATTGAGGCCGAAGACGCGCAGGTCAGCCTGCGCGCCACTGATCTGGATATCGAGGTGCTGGACCGCGCGCCCGCCATGGTCGAACAGGCCGGGGCCACGACCGTCTCCGCCGTGTTGCTGCATGACATCGTGCGCAAACTGCCCGATGGCGCGCTGGTGGAACTGACCGCGGATGCGCGCACGGGCCGCCTGCAGGTCCGGGCGGGGCGGTCATCCTTTGCGCTGGCGACCTTGCCGAAAGAAGATTTCCCGGTCATGGCGTCAAGCGAATACAGCGCCAATTTCTCGGCCAGTGCGAAAGAGCTGCGGCGCCTGTTCGACAAGGCGAAATTCGCCATCTCGACTGAGGAGACACGCTATTATCTGAACGGTGTCTACATGCATGTCGCCGAGGCCGAGGGCGGGCGCGCCCTGCGCTGCGTGGCAACGGACGGGCATCGTCTGGCCCGTGTCGATTCCGCCCTGCCCGAAGGGGCAGAGGCGATGCCCGGCGTCATCGTCCCGCGCAAGACCGTGGGCGAATTGCGCAAGCTGCTGGAAGATGACGAGATGCAGATCGCCGTGTCTGTGTCAGAGACCAAGGTGCGTTTTGCGACGCCCGATATTACCCTGACCTCCAAGGTGATCGACGGGACATTCCCGGATTACACCCGTGTCATCCCGACCCAGAACACCCGCAAGCTGGAAGTGGATGCTGCCGAGTTTGCCAAGGCGGTGGACCGCGTGGCAACCGTGTCGTCGGAACGCTCGCGCGCGGTCAAGCTCGCGCTGGAAGAAGACAAGCTGACACTGTCGGTCAATGCCCCCGATTCCGGTGCCGCCGAAGAGGAGCTGATCGTTTCCTATGCCGATGAGCGACTGGAGATCGGGTTCAACGCGAAATACCTGCTCGAGATTGCCAGCCAGGTGGATCGTGAGAATGCGGTCTTTCTGTTCAACGGCTCGGGCGACCCGACGCTGATGCGCGAAGGCGACGATCTGAGCGCGGTCTATGTCGTGATGCCGATGCGGGTATAAGCGGGCGGTGAAAGCGCCTGCTCGGTGTGCCCACCCACCCGCCCCTGCACGCCTCGCAGGCGCTGCCCGGCAGTGCCGGGCGGATATGACCCTTGCTCGGTGATGGTTTTCCGCTGGCATCCCGCAGCAATAGTTTTTACCGCTGACGCATGGCTGTGCACCTTGCCCAACTGACGCTGTCGCATTTCCGCTCGCATCTGCGCACGCGGCTGGTGCTGGACGGGCGCCCGGTCGTGCTGTCCGGCCCCAATGGGGCGGGCAAGACGAATATCCTTGAGGCCGTCTCGCTCTTCTCGCCCGGTCGCGGGCTACGCCGTGCAACGCCTGACGAGATCGCGCGCAAGCCACAGGCGCTGGGCTGGAAGCTGCGCACCGAGGTCGCTACCCCGGACGGCCCCCGCGCGCTGGAGACATGGGCCGAGCCCGGCAGCACACGGCAGGTGCGCATCGATGACAAATCCGCCCCGCAGATCGCGCTGGGGGCGATCATGGCGATGCTGTGGCTGACCCCGCAGATGGATCGCCTGTGGATCGAGGCGGCAGAGGGCCGGCGGCGCTTTCTGGACCGTATGGTGCTGAGCTTCCTGCCCGGGCACGGCGCAGAGGTGCTGGCCTATGACAAGGCCATGCGCGAACGCAACCGCCTGCTGCGCGACGCTGTGGCCGATGGCGGCTGGTATGCCGCGCTGGAGGGGCAGATGGCGCAGGCTGGTGCGCAGATCACCCGCAATCGGCAGGATACACTGACGCTGCTTGCCCGTCATGCGGACCCCGATGGCCCGTTCCCCGTGGCCGATCTGACGCTTGACTGCGCCGCCCCCGAGGGCGCGGATGCTCTGGCGCAGGTGCTGGCCGAGGGGCGGCGCCGCGACATGGCCGCCGGGCGCAGCCTGAGCGGGCCGCACCGTGCCGATCTGGGTGCGGTCTGGGCGGCGAAAGGGATGCCCGCCGCCCAATGCTCCACTGGTGAGCAGAAGGCGCTGCTGATCTCGCTGATCCTTGCCAATGCGCGCGCGCTCGCGGCCGAGCGTGGCACCCCCCCGGTCCTGCTGCTTGATGAGGTCGCGGCCCATCTGGACGCATCTCGCCGCGCGGCCCTGTTCGACACGCTTTGCGGTTTGGGCACTCAGGCCTTTCTGACCGGCACGGGGCACGAGTTCTTTGCCGGGCTGGGCGCGCGCGCGCAGCATTTCGACGTCACCGAGGCCGAGGGCCTCTCGCATCTGCGGGAGAGAATGCCATGACACTGCCCCAGCAGCGGATCACCCTTGTCAGCCTGGGTGTTGCCGATCTGGACCGCGCCTGCGCCTTGTATGCCGCCCTGGGCTGGGCGCCTGCAGAACAGGCGGACGGGATGGCCTGCTATCAGTTGCAGGGGCAGGCGCTGATGCTGTTCGGGCGCGCCGCGCTGGCCGAGGATCAGGGCCGGGCAGGGACGGAACTGGGCACCGGCGCGATGACGCTGGCGCAGAATTTCAACACGCGCGACGATGTCGATGCCGCCTATGCTCTGGCCATCGCGGCGGGTGCGCGCGCGCTCAAGGCGCC
>PWWF01000217.1 GCA_003561595.1 Paracoccaceae bacterium
AACCTTTTCCCGGCGGAGGCGACCACAGAGGAACCATCCTCGCACCCCCCAATCGGCAGGTTCGAACAACTCGATGAGCTGATCGAGGCGCTTGGTGCCGATGTCGTTTTCAAGCTGATCGATCGTTTCGAGGGCGATCTCGATGCCCTGCGCGACAGTCTTAACGCCGCCCCAAACGCCCCCCCCGACGACAGCTCGGCGGTTCATGCGGCTGCACAGGATGATCTGCTGCACAGCTTCAAGGGTGCCGCGCTGACACTGGGGATCAGCGATGCCGGGCAATTGGCACAGCAGTTGCGGGCCCGGCTTCCTATCGGCTCTGGTGATATCGACAACCTGGTTGCGCAGGCCCGGTCAGAGGCGGCGCAGGCGCGTCAGTTCCTTACCGCCCGGAGTGTTTGATGAAAGAGATTGTTCCGACCCATCTTGAACCGGCTCAGGCGCTGACACGGCTGACCGAGGCCCAGGCCCTGAGCCTGGAGTTGATCGAGTCGCTGCTGGCCGTCGCCTCGGACGCGCTGGATGACACCATCGGCCAGACACTTGCGCGGCTGGGGCAGTTCTGCGGATCAGACCGGACCTATATTTTCCTGCAGACCCGGCCGGGTTTCATGGACAACACCCACGAATGGTGCCGGACGGGCATTGAGCCAATGATCGACATGCTGAAGGATCTCCCCATGACGATGGCCGATCCCTGGTGGCCGCTGTTCGACAGCAAGGGGCATGTCTACATCGCCGATGTGCTTGATCTGGCACCGGACGACCCTCTGCGCGAAACGCTGGAACTGCAGGGCATCCGTTCGCTGCTGGCCGTGCCGTTGCGCGAAGACGGGAGAATGGTTGGCTTCATGGGCTACGACTCTGTCTCCGAGGTGCGCAGCTTCCTGCAGGGAGAGATCTTCCTGATCCAGTCGGTCGCCAACATCATTTCGGCCATGCTGACCCGCCGCCGGATCGAGGCCGAAGTGACCCGCGCCCGACAGCAGGAAGATCTGGAACGCAACCGCCTGCGCACAACGCTCAGCGCCCTGCCGGATGTGGTGCTGGAACTGGACAGCGACCTGCGCATTACCGCGATGCATGCCAATGACCGTGTCAGCACACCGATCCCGCCCGAACAGCTGGTCGGTCTGCAGCTGGCACAGGCGTTCCCGCCTCATGTGATCGCCCAGGCCAATGACATCCTGCAGGTGCTTGAACGCGATGGCATCGCGCTCAACCGACGCTGTCACATCAATATCGGCGACCGTGTGCTGTGGTACTCGATCTCCGCCGCCCGCAACGCCACGCAGACCCCTGATGGCGCGCCCGGCTATGTGGTCATCCTGCGCGACGTGACCGAGCGACGCGCGCAGATGGCCGAAATCGAACGTCTGGGTCAGATCGTGCGCAACACGACCAACCTGGTCGTCATGACGGACCCTGAAGGACGGATTGAATGGGTGAACACGGCCTTCGAGGCGCGGACGGGTTACACCCTGGCCGAGGCGCATGGCCACAAGCCCGGCGACCTGCTGCAATGCCCTGACACCGACCCCGAAACCGTGGCCCGCATCGGCGCGGCCCGGGCCAGCGGCCAGCCGGTCATGGCCGAACTTCTGAACCGGACAAAGTCTGGCGAACGCTACTGGGTGGAAGTGAACATCCAGCCGCTGCATGACGAAGAAGGCAGGCTTGCCGGCTTCATGGCGGTGCAGACCGAGACCACGCAGCGGCATGAATACACGCGCAGGCTGGAACTGGCGCTGGCGGCAGAGGAAACGGCCCGCAACCGGCTGGATGCTGCGGTGGACACCATGCAGGACGGGTTCATCCTGTTCGACGCGGATCAGCGCCTCGTGCTGGTCAACAGACGGTTTCGCGCATTGTTTCCGAAAATGAATGCGCAGGTCCAGCCGGGGGCCAGCTATGGCGACGTTCTGCAGGCCGGGATCGACGCCGGCTATCTGGCGCGCAAGATCCCGGACCCACAGGGCTGGATCGATCGCCACGCTGCGGAATTCTCGATGCGCCTGCGCTCTTCGGGAACCTTGCGGCTGGGCGACCGCTGGCTGAGCTTCAGACAGATGCCCACCCCCGATGGCGGGCGCATAAGCCTGTTTTCCGACATCACCGATTTCAAGGATGCCGAGCGGCGCGCCCTGGCGGACCGCGCCCTTGCCATGGACGCCGCGCAGGACGGCTTTGCGCTGATCTCGTCCCAAGGGACGCTTCTTTATGCCAACCCCTCGGCGCTGCGCCTGATGGGCATAGGCTGCAAGGAGGATGTGATCGGCCAGCATTGGCTGGACACGCTGCGCGCGCAGGACACCGTGAACGATTTCGGCATCGCGGCGCGGAAACTGGAGCGCGACGGGTCATGGAGTGGCCAGATACGGCTGATCCGCCTGGACGGGCAACCCGTCGATGTCGAGGTTTCGGCCGCACGCAACACTGATGGCGGCCTGCTTCTGATCTTGCGGGACATGTCCGAACGGCTGCGCAACGAGGCCGAGCGCGAGCGGCTGCGCAATGATCTTGCCCTGGCCAGCCGCCGCGCGGATCTGAGTCTGCTGGCCATGGGCCTGACCCATGATTTCAACAATCTGCTGGCCGCGATCTCGGCCGCGGCCGGCCTGATCGAGGAAGACGGCACGCCGACGACCCGCGCCATGGCCGAAAATATCGGCGCTGCCGTCGATCAGGCGGCAGGGCTGGTGCGCCGGCTGATGTCGCTGGGGCGTCAGAGCCCTGGCAAGGCACCGATCGACCTGCGCACCCCGATGCGCGATGCCGCCACTCTGGTCGAGGCCGGGCTGCGCCCACCCCTTAGGCTGGAGCTGTCACTGCCTGACCAGCCGGTGCCCGGTCTGGCCGACTCGACAGCCCTGATGCAGATGGCGCTGAACCTTTGTGTCAACGCCCGCGACGCCCTGCTGCAATCGCCAGCGGCCGATGCCCCCGGCCGGATCAGACTGGCCATGGCCCCGATGACGGACGCAGACCGGGCGCGGCGCTTCGAGCTTGGCACGCCGGTCGAGGGCCAGGACTATGTCCGGATCGAGATTTCGGACAACGGCCCGGGCATGGATGCACAGACGCTTGGCGCGATCTTCACGCCCTATTTCACGACCAAGGGCGAACAGGGCACCGGGCTGGGCGTACCGATTGCGCTGGAGGCGGTGCGCGCGCATGACGGGGCAATAGGTCTTGACAGTGCGCCGGGTGCCGGGACGTGCTTCACGATTGTCCTGCCGGTTGCATCCGATGGGAAAACCATGTGCAACGAAGTGGCCTGTGTGGAATACTAGAGTAAGTTTCAGCAACCTGTGGATGATCCGAAACGATGCGTGTCCTTATTGCCGACGACCACGATCTGTTGCGCGATACGCTGGTGCTGTATCTTTCAGCCCAGCCTGACCTGCAGGTAATGGGCGTCAGCAGCTACACCGAGGCGGTGAAAATTGCCGAGACGGACGGGCCGATCGACCTGCTGCTTCTGGACTACCGCATGCCTGGCATGAATGGCTTGCAGGGGCTGAAGGATGCGATTCAGAACAACCGCGCCCGCCATGTGGCCTTGATGTCTGGCGATGCTCCGCGCAGCATCGTTTCCGAGGCCTTGTCAGCAGGCGCTGCGGGCTTCCTGCCAAAGACTCTGCCGGCAAAATCCGTGCGCAACGCGGTCGCCTTCATGCTGATGGGCGAGACCTATCTGCCGGCCGATTTCGTTCAGGGGCGCAACACCCCGGCGCCCCCCGAAGATGCGCGCCTGGAAGACCTGAGCAAACGCGAGCGCGAGGTGCTGCGCCTGCTCAGCGACGGGCTGTCCAACAAGGAGATCGGCCGCATGCTGGATCTGCGCGAGGCAGCGGTGAAGCTGCACGTCAAGACCGTGTTCCGGCATCTGGGCGTGTCGAACCGCACACAGGCCGCAATGCTCGCGCGGGATCTGGGGCTGGTCTGAACGTGCCACGGGGCCCCGCATGGGCCCCGCGCCGGGTGCCGGCGACAGCGCCGACGGGGCTCAGGCCCGGCGTTTCGTGTCAGGCAGACAGGCCGCCTGCTCGCCACCGATCATGTAACCACGGCTCCAGACCGTGCGCACCATGCAATCGCCAAGCACAGCCGCCAACTTCTTGCGCAGCTTGCAGACAAAGACATCGATGATCTTTGCATCCGGTTCGTCGCGTCCGCCATAAAGCTTGGTCAGGATCACGTCCTTGGTCACGGTCTGCCCCTTTCGCAGGGCCAGCGCTTCCAGCAACTGGTATTCCTTTACCGTCAGGTTCAGGGGTTTGTCGTCCACGCGGGCTTCCTGCTGATCCAGCAGGATGCGCAGGCGATCGATCCGGATCTCGGACTGGAAATGCCCGTTGGACCGGCGAATGATGGCAGTCAGCCTGGCGGTCAGCTCAGCGGGCTTGTAGGGCTTGGTCAGGTAGTCATCTGCTCCGGCCTGAAGGGCTGCAACCTTGGTCTCGATCTCCAGGTCGCCGGACAGGACCAGAACCGGCACGATCACCCCGATCCGCCGCAGCGTAGCCAGGACATCCAGCCCCGATTGTTCCTTCAGACGCAGGTCCAGAACCATGGCGTCGAACTCATAACTCTGCGCCATCTCCAGCGCCGAGGGGCCATCCGGGACCACCGACACATTGAATCCCTGTCGGCTGAGAGCCGCCGTGATCATCTGTGCCATAAGGCCGTTATCTTCCACCACAAGTATCTTCATCGCCATGCTCCCGCAACTCTGGTTTATCATGCATTCACCATCCTTGATCGGCGTCCGGTCGGCAAAGGCGTGTTCGGATAGAATACGGGCCCGGATGTATCCGAAAGCAAATCAGGCCCGGTGTTTCTGGCCAAAATCGGTCGCTGGGGTTCGATGGCGGCGCGTTCCTGACAAAATTGCGCGTTTTTCATGTTCGGCCTGGCGCAGCGAATCCGTATCGATGCGCCCGAACACCACTGCCGCGCGCCCGGCCTCCGGCGCGAATTGGCGCAACGCCTTCTGGATGGTGGCGATGTGCGCATCACGCGGCAGCGCCTGCAGATCCTCGGCCGATAAGCCAGACAGGCGACCGCGCGCTCAAGCGCATGATCAAGGTGACCGGCTGCAGGCGGTTCCGGGGGAGCCGGCATGACGGGGCGCGGGCGTTTGCCGGTTGTCTGCGTCCCCGAGAGAGAGCGTCAGATTGCCAAGAAAGCCGCGAGACAACGCCAGTTTCACAAATGCCGACTTATCCAGTCTCATGAATTCCGGTCATCCGACACTCTGCCCGGCCCGGCGGGCGAGACCTGCCTGACATGGCGGCGCGCAGTGGAACGGGCCGAGTCGGTCACACCCGACGCGGTTGCTTGGAACCACGCGTCTCTGTTCTGAGCCACAGGTCCATATGCGACCTAAGAAGGGGAAGGCATCCTGAACAATACCGGATAAAGTGGTAAGCTGAGAGGATGACAGTCCTGATCATTTTGCAGGTTCAGTATGCGTGAAGCACTTATCACAATGGATGCGGTCATCAGGAAGGGGGACGACATGATACTGGTGATCGATGATCATCCGTTGTTTTGCGAAGCGCTCCAGATGACGCTTTCAGAAGCCACGGATGTCAAGGGGATCGAGACGGTGAGCTCGCTGGAGGCCGCGCTGGCGCGGCTGCGCGACGGGCTGGACCCCGATGCCATCGTGCTCGATCTGAACCTGCCCGATGTGGCCGGTCTCGAGGGGTTGATACGGCTGCGTAGTAGCGCGCCCGGCGTGCCGGTGATCGTGGTCTCCTCCATGTCCGAGGATCGCATCATCACGGCGGTCCTGCATGCAGGGGCGGCGGGGTTCGTTCCCAAGCACAGCCCCGGTGACGCGTTCATCACCGCCATTCGTGCAGCGGTTCAGGGCGGGACCTATCTGCCGCAGGGCTACACGCCCCCGACCAGGGACAATTCCTACGACGCGGAACACGGCGCGATCGATCGCCTGTCCGATCTGACCCCGCAGCAGGCGCGCATTCTGGCACTCATCTGCGAGGGGCTTCTGAACAAGCAGATCGCCTATGAATTGTCGATCTCGGAAACCACAGTGAAGGCGCATGTGACCGCAATCCTGCGCAAGCTTGGCGCGCAAAGCCGCACGCAGGCCGTCCGCATCGCCAATTCGGCGAGTTTCGCGCAGCTCCTGCGTGACCGGAATCCGTCCTGAACGCGGCCGTGGCATCGCGCCCGATTGCCTCGACCCGAGATTGCGGTAAACTGCGCGTAACATGATCCGACAGCCAGCGGAGGGGCCACCGGATGCCAGTTTCGAGCGCGCTGATCATGCGGTCTCAGTCCGAAAACCCTGACACCGACGCCGCGATCACGGAGGTTCTGAGCCAGATGAGCGCGAAATCGCTGGCGCTGCTGATCCTCTTCGTGGGCGAGGGGCATGATCTGCAGATCATCGAACGCGCCTGCGCGCACATCGCCACGCAAACGCATGTGATCGGCTGCACCACGGCGGGCGAAATCGGCGCGGGCGGCTATCTTTCCGGCAGTATCGTGGCGCTGGGGCTGCCGCGCACCCTTTTTCGCGTGGCCACGGGCTTCATCACCGACCTGCACCGCTTCGATGCCGACCGCGCACGCGATCTGGCCTTTGAACTGCGCGCGGAGGTCACCTTCTCGACGGCCGACTGGGCCAATGAAGTGGCGTTTCTGCTCAGCGACGGGCTGTCTCTGATGGAGGATCGCCTGGCATGGGCCTTGTCCGAAGCCCTGGGTCAGAGTCCGCTGATCGGCGGATCGGCGGGGGACGGGCTGCGCTTTGGCAAAACGCATGTCATGCATCAGGGCCGCTTCATGAGTGACGCGGCTGTTCTTGCGGTGCTGCGCACCCCCTGCCGGGTGAGCGCCTTTCGCTTCGATCATCTCAAGCCCACCGATCAGCGCATGGTCGTGACCGATGCTGACCCCGAAACGCGGCTTGTGCGCGAGATCAACGGCATGCCCGCAGGCCCCGAATATGCGCGCATTCTGGGCAAGGATCCTCATCAGCTCTCGCCCTTCATCTTCGCAGCGTATCCGGTGGTCTCGAAAATCGGCGACGATCATCATGTGCTGGCCATCCAGCGGGTAGAAGACGACGGCACGTTGCGCTTTTTCTCGGCGATCGAACCGGGCATGGTGCTGCGGCTTGCGCAGGGTGTAGATCTGGAGGCGCATCTGGAGAGCGAGTTGTCACGCCTTGCCGAGGGCGGCGCGCCGCCCGCGATCCTTGCCTGCGACTGTATCCTGCGCCGGATCGAGGCCGAACACAGCCAGACGACCCAGCGTATCTCGGCGATCCTGGAACGCTTCGGGGTGACTGGCTTCAACACATATGGTGAGCAGTTCAACATGGTGCATGTGAACCAGACCTTTACGGGGCTGGCCTTTTATCCGCCTGATGAAGACACCGATCAATTCTGTGCCAATGATTACGCCCAGCCCGACCAAGAGCGCGCGGATGTCTGAGCGGCTGCTGTCCGAAGACCTGAGCCTCAAGGAAGAGAACCGCCGCCTGCGCGAGATCCTGCGCGCGCTGATGGATCGATCCGAGCGCCTGACCCAAGGCGCCACGCGCTCGGTCGCCCAACTCGGGCATGTGGTGGCGCTGGAAAGCCAGATCCGTGCCCGCACCCGTGATCTGGCCGATATGTTGGACCGTCTGCGCATCACCAACGCCCTCCTGTCGCAGGCCGAGCGCGAAGCTGTGAATGCGCGCAACGCGCTGGCCGATGCGCTGGAAGCGATGGTCGAGGGCTTTGCCATGTTCGACGCACAGGACCGCCTGACCATGTGGAACTCGCGTTTCTGCGCCGATCTGCCCGATGTGCAGCGCAGGTTGGAGCCGGGGTTGTCCTTTCGCGAATACGTTCGCATCGTGTCCGAAAGCCCCAGCCTGAAGATTGCTGATGCCGCCCAGCGGCGCGACTGGGTCGCCAGGCGGCTCGAGAATCATCGGCGGCGGGATGTGAGTTTCATGGTCGCGCTGATCGAAGATCAGTGGCTGCAGATTTCCGAACAGCGGATGGATTCGGGCGGTACGGCCGTCACCCAGACCGAGGTAACCGGTATGGTGCGCATGGCACGCGAGGAGCGCACGAAGCTGCTTGATGAACAGGCGCAGATGGTGCGCGCAACGCTTGACCATATCGATCAGGGGGTGATGATCTTTGACGCAAAGGCAAGGCTCGCAGGCTGGAACCGTCGCCTGCGCGAGCTGTTCTCACCACCTGTAGACCTGTTGGTGAGCGGCACGCCTTTCACGGTAATGCTCAATAGCCTGATGCGGCGCAGGCAGTTGGGGCGCAGCAATATCCGCGCCACGCTGACCGACTGGGTCAACGGCCCGCCCGACCGCGCGCCGATGCGGCTGGAAATCCGGCAGGATGATGGCGCGATCCTTGATCTCTTCGCGCAGGCCATGCCCGATCAGGGTTTCGTGATTTCTTTTAACGACCTGACCAAGGAACGTCGTGCCATCGAGGAGATGCACAGCCTCACTGAGACGCTCGAGGCGCGTGTGCGCGCCCGTACGCTGGAGCTTGAATCTGCCCGCGACGAGGCCGAGCGCGCCAATGCCTCGAAATCGCGTTTCGTGGCATCAGCGAGCCACGACCTGCTGCAACCTCTGAACGCCGCCAAGCTGTTTCTGTCGTCACTGTCGTCCATGGACCACCCGCCCGCGCAGGCGCGTCTGATCGAGCGGGTCAATTCGGCCTTCGGATCTGTCGAACAGATCCTTGGCGCGCTGCTCGACATTTCGAAATTCGACATCGGCGCGGCCAGGGCCAAGCCCGAGACCATCCCGCTCGGCGCGCTGCTGGACAGGCTGCGTGAGGAATTCGCGCCCATGGCCAAGGCGCGCGGGCTGGAATTGCGGGTGCGCGACACGACTGCGCATGTCCGCACCGATCCGGTCTATCTGAAACGTGTGCTGCAAAACCTACTGTCCAACGCCCTGCGTTATACGAAGAAAGGCGGCGTGCTGCTGGGCGTGCGCTGCTCTGGCGACGACGTGCGCATCGAGGTCTGGGATACCGGCCCCGGTATTCCCGAGGACAAGCAGGCCGAGATTTTCCAGGAATTCACCCGGCTTGACCCTGCCCATAGCGACAGTGGCATGGGGCTGGGGCTGGCGATCGTCGAACAGGCTTGCGCGCTTATGGGGCATCCGCTTGTGCTGCGTTCGACCCCCGGCCGCGGCACGGTTTTCGGCGTCACGGTCATGCGCGCAACGCCCGACCCTGCGAGTCGGACCATCCATGCGCCCGAAGACAGCCTGCATGACACGCTCGATGGCCTGCTGGTGCTGGTGATCGAAAACGATGCCGAGGTACGCAAGGGCATGACCGCCGTGCTCGAAGACTGGGGGACCAGCCCGATCGAGGCCACCACAACACAAGAGGCCGAGGCGCTGATTGCCGATCTGGGCGTGCCGCCAGATGTTATCCTCGCCGACTACCAGCTTGACGCAGACGCCAACGGGCTTGATGTCATCGCCGAACTGCGCGCGGACCATGGCGCCATTCCCGCCGTGCTGGTCACAGCCGATCACGATCCGGCGCTGGCGCAGAAGGCAGCGGACCGCGCAGTGCTGCTACTGCGCAAGCCGCTGTCACTGCGCCGCTTGCAGCGTGTGCTGCGTCAGGTCTCGATGCACAGCAGCGTCGCACCCGCGCAGTCCGCGCGCGGGGATCATAGCTACTGGTTGCGTCAGGATTACGCCGACGGTTGACTCCGGTGCTGTACCTGTAAGCAACAGCGGCTGGAGCTGCCACCGACGCGGCGCCCCCATGACCTCGTATTATCCTTTGGTCGAATTGATTGGCAGAGCCGTCCAGTGTTGTCTGAGTGCAGGGGAGGGGTCCGCTAACCGGACCAATCTGATCCTGCAACGCCGCGATCCGGCGCAACAGACATCACAGCCGCCGCATATGGGCGGTATTTTCGGAGGAAGACCATGAACAAGATGAGCCCGGCGGATTTCCGCACCCAATCGCCCTTCAAGGCGCGCTATGACAATTTCATTGGCGGCGCTTTTGTTCCACCGGCTGCCGGTCGGTACATGGACAACATCACGCCCATAACCGGCCAGAAGGTCTGCGAGGTCGCCCGTTCGGATGCGGCCGATATCGACATGGCGCTGGATGCAGCGCATGCCGCAGCTGGCGCATGGGGCAAGACCTCGGCAGCAGAGCGCTCGAACATCCTGCTCAAGATCGCCGACCGGATGGAGGAAAACCTCGACCTGATCGCCGCTGCCGAGACCTGGGACAATGGCAAGCCCATCCGCGAGACGACAGCGGCGGATATTCCTCTTGCGATTGATCATTTCCGCTATTTCGCAGGCACGCTGCGCGCGCAGGAAGGCACCATGTCAGAGATCGACAACGACACGGTGGCCTATCACTTCCATGAACCGCTTGGCGTGGTTGGCCAGATCATTCCGTGGAATTTCTCGATCCTGATGGCGGCATGGAAGATCGCACCCGCGCTGGCTGCGGGCAATTGCATCGTGCTAAAACCCGCCGAGCAGACCCCGGCGGCGATACTGGTCCTGGCGGAAGTGATCTCCGATCTGCTGCCCGACGGCACGCTGAACATCGTAAACGGTCTGGGGGCCGAGGCAGGCGATGCGCTGGCCCGCTCCACCCGCATTGCCAAGATCGCCTTCACCGGCTCCACCGCGACGGGCCGCAAGATCATGGAAGCCGCCACGGTCAACCTGATCCCGGTCACGCTGGAACTGGGCGGCAAATCGCCCAATATCTTCTTCAGCGACGTGATGGCGCAGGATGACGCCTATCTGGACAAGGCGGTCGAGGGCTTCGTCCTGTTTGCCTTCAATCAAGGCGAGGTCTGCACTTGCCCCTCGCGCGCGCTGATCCAGGAAGACATCTACGAGGAATTCATCGCGCGCTGCATTGCCCGCGTGAAAGCCATCCAGCAGGGCGACCCGCGGGATCTTGCCACGATGGTCGGCGCACAGGCTTCCAAGCAGCAGCATGACAAGATCATGTCCTATTTCACCATTGGCGTCGAAGAAGGTGCCGAAGTGCTGACCGGCGGCAAGGCCAAGGAACTGGAGGGCGATCTTGCGGGGGGATATTATATCGAACCGACAATCCTGAAGGGCCACAACAAGATGCGCGTCTTTCAGGAGGAAATCTTCGGCCCGGTGGTGTCGGTCACGACCTTCAAGGACGAGGATGAGGCGCTCGCGATCGCCAATGACACGATGTACGGCCTGGGCGCCGGGGTCTGGACCCGTGACGGCACGCGTGCCTACCGCTTCGGGCGCAATATCGAGGCCGGGCGTGTCTGGGTCAACAACTACCATGCCTATCCGGCGCATGCGGCCTTTGGCGGCTACAAGCAGTCAGGCATCGGTCGCGAAACCCACAAGATGATGCTGGACCACTACCAGCAGACCAAGAATATGCTGGTCAGCTACAACCCCAACAAGCTGGGCTTCTTTTAAGGAGGGCATGAGTATGAAAACGATGAAAGCCGCTGTAGTGCGCGAATTCGGCGCACCGCTCTCGCTGGATGAAGTGCCCGTCCCCGAAGTCGAGCCTGGCATGATCCAGGTGGCAATCCATGCCTCTGGCGTGTGCCACACGGATTTGCATGCGGCCGAAGGAGACTGGCCTGTCAAGCCTAATCCCCCTTTCATTCCGGGACATGAGGGTGTGGGCTATGTCTCGGCTGTGGGAGCAGGCGTTACCAATGTGAAGGAAGGCGACCGCGTCGGCGTGCCATGGCTGTACACGGCCTGCGGTCATTGTCGCCATTGCCTGGGCGGCTGGGAGACGCTGTGCCGCAGCCAGAAGAACACAGGCTACTCGGTGAATGGCGGCTTTGCCGATTTTGTCCTCGCGGACCCGAAATTCGTGGGCCATCTGCCGGGAAACATCGAGTTCAACGAGATCGCGCCCGTCCTCTGTGCTGGAGTCACAGTATACAAGGGCCTGAAGATGACCGATGTGAAGCCCGGTGATACAGTCGTCATCTCTGGCATCGGCGGGCTGGGGCATATGGCCGTGCAATATGCAGTGGCCATGGGTCTGAATGTAGTGGCGGTCGATATTGACGACGCCAAGCTTGCCCATGCCCGCCGCCTTGGGGCCAAGATCACTGTGAATGCGCGCACTTCAGAGGATCCGGCTGCGGATGTGGTGCGCGAAACAGGCGGCGGTGCGCAGGGTGCGCTCGTGACCGCTGTGGGCGAGAAAGCCTTCGAGCAGGCCATCGGCATGGTTGATCGCGGTGGCACTGTTGTTCTCAACGGATTGCCGCCTGGGGATTTTCCGCTCAACATCTTCGGCATGGTGCTGAACGGGGTGTCGGTGCGGGGCTCGATCGTGGGAACCCGGCTTGACCTGCAGGAGTCGCTCGATTTCGCAGGTGATGGCAAAGTGAAGGCCACCATCGACACGGCCCCGCTGGAAGATATCAACGCGATTTTCGATCGCATGAGAAAGGGCCAGATCGAGGGGCGCATGGTGCTCGACCTGGCCAGTTGACCCGGCAGATGCGCGCGGCTCAGGGGATAGCCCGAGCCGCGCGTCATGTGTCGCGCAGCGTGTAGCACGCATGGCCCTGATCACATCACCTGGACATTTGGTGTGAATGGAACGTCTGTTCTGCCGTGACTGGCCCTGCTGACCCCATCAGGACCTTTGTTCGGCGAACCACGCCATTGAAAAGATTGCAAACAAATCTCAGTATAACTACAGATTGTTACCGTTTTATTTGTTGAACTTATCTTGGGTGAATGTGTTCACGGAAAGGGGCATCTCGACCATCAGCTGATATGTGCAAAACAGCCTTTCGACCGGATGCCAGGGTTTCGGACTGCGCAAGCTTCTCAAGATGCAGCGATGATCGGGGTGATCCTGCGCCCCGAAAGATGGCGTGCTGTTACCGCATTCGCACTTGCGACGGCCGCATTCTCCGGCTGGCCCAGAGCGACGCCAAGGGTGAAGGCGGCATGCCAGAAATCGCCTGCACCATTGCTGTTGTCGATTCTGGTGGCAGGCACCGGCACTTCTGCCCCCGTGATCCCGTCATCGCACAGGACCGGCTTTGGCCCGCGCGTCACACTGACCCATGCGCCCAGCGAACGGCTCACATCGCGCAAGGTTGCAGGCGTGCAAGCCCCGGCATAGTCGATCAGCCCCTGTTCGGAAAAGGCGATATGGCTGGCCAGATGCAGCGCGTCACCCAACTGCCTTACCGGAGCCTCGGCATCCAGCACAGCGGGTTTGCCTGCCTTGCGCGCGGCAGCCAGTACCGGCGCCGAGAGCGCCGGGAAGCGCGTATCGCAGAGCACTGCGTCAAAACGGAACGGCCGGGGCAGGGGCGGCAGGGTATCGCACAGCCGGTCGTCGCGATAATTGATGATGGTGCGCTCGCCTCCGGGTTGGATAAGCACAGCCGAATGTGGCGTGATCTGGCCCGCGACGCAATGCAGACCGTCCATCGCCACGCCGCGCGCGGCGATGCGGCTGCGCATCAGATCGGCCAGCGGATCATCGCCCAGGGCCGCGCGCAGATATGCCCTGCCGCCCAATGCGTTCACCGCGGCAGCGGCGTTCAATGCGCCGCCCGCCGCCTTGGCAGCCGCGCTACCGGCCTTGTGCTTCAGCCCCGGTTGCGGGAAATCCGAGACGGAGAACTCGAAATCCAGCGCCACCAGCCCGGCGCACAGGATCCCTGGCGCGCGCACAGGCTCAGGCCAGCATCTCGCGCACGCTTTCACGCGCGGCGCGCGCGCTTTGCGCCAGCATCGCCACATCACAGGCGCCTGCGATGAACTGATAGCCCGCCGCGCGCAGTGAGCGATAATCGTGATCGGCCCAGAGCACGGTCCCCAGCATCACGCCCGCATCGCGTGCCAGCGCCTCAGCGCGCGCGATGGCATTGCGCACTTCCGGGTGTCCCATATTCTCCAGATGCCCCATCGAGGCCGCCAGATCATTCGGGCCGATGAAGATCATGTCCACACCGGGCACTCTGGCCATGTCGGGAATGGCCTCGATCGCGTCGATATGTTCGATCTGCATCATCAACAACAATTCGTCACGGGCGTTTGCCGTCGCATAGTCGGACACCGCGCCGTACTGCGAGGCGCGCAGGATCGGGGCCGCATAGCCGCGCTGCCCATGCGGCGGATAGAGGCAGCTTGCTGTGATCCGGCGCGCGGCGGCCGCGTCCTGCACCATCGGGACCATCAGCGAATGCGCCCCCTTGTCGAGCACGCGTTTCAGCACTGTGTCCGCGCCTTCGGGCACGCGCAGAACGGCCTGGCCGCCTGCGGCCTCTATCGCGCGGATCAGGGATATGGCATCCTCGACCGTGGCGGGGCCGTGTTCGCAATCCACGATCACGACATCCCAGCCGGTATGCACCAGCACCTCGGCCACCTCTGCCGATCCGAGGTCCAGCCACGCCGCGGCAATGGTCTCTCCGGCCTTGAGCCTGGTTTTCAGGGTGTTGCGTCTGTTCATGGAATACGTCCTATCGGTCAGAGGTGTCGCGGGTGGTATCCGGGTTGTCCTGCGGTTTTGCGGGCGCGATAAAGCTGCGCAGCGCGCGATAGAGCAGGATCGCCCAGATCGTGAGTGTGATTGCCCCCAGAACGGCGGCAATGTCGCGGGCGAAGAATTCGGTCAGATCGCCGCGCGCCTTCAGCATCGAGACCATGAAATTGTCCTCGACGATCCGGCCCAGAACGATACCCAGAATCGCCGGGGCCAGCGGGATATCGGCCCAGAGCATGGCACTGGCCAGAAGCCCCAGCACAAGGATGATCCAGATCGCCAGTGTGCTGCCGCTGATGGCATAGCCCCCCAGCATGGCAAGGATCAGGATGATCGGCATCAGCACCGCACGCGGCACGCGCAGAACCTGAGTGGCCATCGCGACGACCAGACCGCCCGTGACCAGCATCATCAGATTGGCCAGCAAAAACGATCCGAATATCGCATAGACCATCGCGGAATCGGTATTCAGCACATCGGGGCCGGGGGTCAGCCCCTTCATCATCAGCACGCCGATGGCGATGGCCGTGACGCTGTCGCCCGGAATGCCAAAGACAAGCGCCGGTGTCCACGCCCCCGCCACGGCCGCGTTGTTGGCCGCGCCGCCATCGACCACACCCTCGATATGACCGCGCCCATAGGCTTCGGGCTTGCGCGAAAAGCGCCGGGACACGGCATAGGCGATCCAGGCGGCGACATCGGCGCCGGCACCGGGCAGTGCGCCGATGAATGTGCCACCCGTGGCAGACCGCAGCACATTCTTCCACAGGGCCCCGAACTGGCGTGCAGCGGTAACCAGCGCCTGGCGCAATGGCTCGACCGACAGGCGCAGGCGTGACGACTGCCGACCTCCAACCGCGTTGCGCAACAACTCCGACAGCGCGAACATGCCGATCATCGCGGGGATGAAGCTGACCCCGTCATAGAGTTCTACATTGCCAAAGGTGAAGCGCGGATGGCCTACGGCGACATCGATCCCGACTGTGGCGATCGCCAGCCCGATGAACAGGCTCGCGAAATTGCGCGGCACGGATGGCCCGCCGACAAGAACGGCGCAGGACAGGCCAAGTGCCGCCAGCCAGAACGCTTCATCACTGGAAAAGTTTCGCGAGAGATAGGTCAGCGTGGGCGTCGCGAACATCAGGATCGTCACGCCGATCACCCCCCCGACCACCGAGGCAAACAGCGCCGAGTAAAGCGTGCTGCGCGGATGGCCCGATTGCGACAGGCGGTAGCTATCCTCGACATAGGCGGCGGAGGCCGGAGTGCCGGGGATCTTCAGCACCGCGCCCGAGATATCGCCTGCAAAGATCGCCGTGGTGGTTGTGGCGACGATCGCGGCGGCAGCCTGCACCGGGTCCATGAACCAGGTAAAGGGCACCAGCAGCGCCACGGCCATGGTTGCCGTCAACCCTGGCATGGCCCCCACAAAGGCACCGTAGAGCGTGCACAGGAAAACGGTCCCAAGGATCTTGGGGGTCAGCACCACGGCAAGAAGGGCAAACAGATCCATCACCGGCTACCAGGCAATCGGGGTCAGCAGGCCCCAGGGCAGAACCACCCGCATGAGCGAATAAAAGATGTAATGCAGCACCACGGGAACGACGGCCCCCATGATCAGCGCCAGAAGCAAACTTCCGCCAAAGATCGGCACGGCCAGCACCACCACCAGTGCCGCTGCGATGTGAAAGCCCAGCACAGGCAACAGCAGCGCGAACCCCGCGACCAGCGCAGCAACGGCGACAAAGGACAGCGCGGCGGTGTGCGCCGGCAGTGTGCTTGTGTCCGCGGACAATGTTGCCTCGCCCCTGCGGGCATTGCGCAGCCCCTCGATCACGATGCCGATGGCAGCAAGGATCAGCCCGCCTGCGATGATGCGCGGGAACAGATCGGGGCCATAGGGCATGGCGCGGATGCGCGGAAAGCCCTGTGACTGCCAGATCATGAAGATGGCGAGGGCGGTCAGGGCCGCCCCCACGACAAGATCACGTTTCAACGACATGCGAACCCCGGAAGGTTTATTCCGCCAGTCCGATGGCCTGAATGGTTTCGCCCAGGGCCTCGTCCTGAGCCATCATGTAATCGCGCAGTTCCTCGCGCCCCAAGAAGACATTGTCAGCCCCGCGCGAATCCTTGAACTCGGCCCATTCGTCGCTTTCGGTGATTTCCCGAACGGCCTGTTCATAGGCGCAGGCAATCTCGTCCGGCAGCCCTTCAGGGCCAGAGATCGTGATGTATGCGGCGAGTGTCCAGCCGCTGTCCAGCACATCAGCCGTCAGGGGCACGTCCGGCAGGGCCTCCATCGGGGAATCATGCATATAGGCCAGGGCGCGCAACTCGCCCGAATCCACCAGCGCTCGCCCTTCGGACAGGGCGGGTGTCACCATATCCACGCCGCCTGCGATCAGTTCCTGCATGGCAGGGGCTGCACCTTGCGACGGAATCCACATGATCGATTCGGGGTCCATGCCCTCGGCATTCAGCATGCCTGCAAGCGCCAGATGCCAGATCCCGCCAAGCGCCGTGCCCGATGCCGTCAGATCGCCCGGATTTTCGCGTGCGTGATCCAGCACATCGCCAAGGCTCTCGAACGGGCTGTCAGCGGCGACCAGCACGCTGGACGGCACGATATCGATCAGCGAGATCGGCGTGATGTTCTCATAGGTCATGTCGGTCAGCCCGACCCAGTGCATGGTATTGATCTCGACCGTGACAGCGCCAACGGTCAGCCCGTCAGGTTCGGCATTCGAAATCGCACTGTGCCCCGTGACGCCATTGCCGCCTGTGCGGTTGACGACATTGAAGGGAACCTCCCATTTCTGTTCAAGCATCTGGGCCAGCATGCGGGCATTGGCATCCGTGCCGCCGCCCGCGCCCCAGGGCACGACAAAGGTCACGGCGCGGTCGGGTGTCCAGTCGCATGTATCGGCGAACGCTGCGGTCGAGGTCGCAGCCAGCAGGGCAGCGGCTGCGCCTTGCCCGAGATATCGCGTGAATGGCTTTCTCATGAGTGTCTCTCCTCCTCCTGTTCGAAGGCGACATGCGGCATGCGCAAATCCCTTCGCGCCCAAGATAAGCATGTTGCCTTGTCATAGGTCAATCGATTAAACAATGTTAACTGCCACATTTTTCAGCCAAGTCTGTAGAGCATGTACAACAGACGAGTTACCTTGCGCGACATCGCAGAAGATGTGGGCGTGACAGTCGCGACAGCGTCGATGGCGCTGCGCGCGCATCCGCGTATTTCGCCCCAGACGCGCACAAAAGTAACTGAAGCGGCTGTCCGGCTGGGCTACATCTACAATCGCGCGGCAGCAAACCTGCGCCAGACACGGTCATCGCTGATTGCGGTCTGCCTGAGCGATGCGTCCAATCCGGTCTTCAATGAGTTCCTGATCCATGTCGAGGCAGAGCTGCGCGGACAGGGGCGGCAGGTGTTTCTGGGAATCGCGCGCGATGAGCTGACACTGCAAAGCCAGTTCCTTCAGACGGCGATGGAGCAGGGTGTGGGTGGGATTGTCCTGATCCCGGTGCGCGGAACAACCCGTGCGCATCTGCGGCCGGTCTGGCCCGACGAGCGTGCCGAGCCACTGGTCCCCACCGTGCTCATCTCGCGCGGTCTGGAGGGACTGAACCTGCCACAGGTGCTGAATGACGATCGACGCGCGGGCACCATGGCGGCAGAATGCCTGATCGCGCATGGCCATCAGCGGATCATCTGGGTCGGGGGCGGACAGGACACTTCGACCGCGCGTGACCGGCAGGCCGGGGCCGCGCAGGCGATTGCGCAGGCGGGATTACCCGCGATGGAGGTGTTGCACGGCCCCACGCTGCGCCGGTTCGGGCTGGATGCCGCGCAGGCTATCCTGAAACGCTCGGGCCCGGCTGGTCGGCCCACAGCGGCGATCTGTTTCAGCGACCTGATCGCGTTCGGTATGGTGGCCGGGATCCTGCGCAGCGGGACGACCCCGGCCGAGAGCCTGTCCGTCATCGGCTGCGACGACATGGAAGAGGCTGAGTTGATCCACCCGCCACTGACAACCATAGCCGTCAACAAGGAAGGCATCGGAAGGCTGGGCGCGCAGCACGCGATAACCCGGCCGGGTGCCTCTGTTGTCACAAGACTGCCGCCCCGGCTGATCCTGCGCGCGACAGTGGGGCAAGTGGCGGGATAGGTGTGCATTCGCCCGCGCTGCCCCGGCAAGCTCTGTGCGGATATCACCTTCCATCCGGTCATGTCCGATCCGACGCTGCATGTGCTGAATACCCAATTTGGCACCTTGCGATGCCGGCAGCGCAAGCCATCCATGCCGACAATGGCGGACACAGGTCGGGCAGGTCAGGGCAGATGTCGGGATTCGCCGTGATCTCCTGAAATGCGGACCGCCTTAGAGGCCGTAATTCTGAAATACCAGCGCGATGTCGCGATCCTTGGGCACCATGTCATTGACTTCGGTATCGCCGGTCATGATCGAACCGGATGTCACATCTTCCAGCCCGGCGATGATGCGCAGCAAGGTGGACTTTCCGCAGCCAGAGGGGCCAACCAGCACGACAAAAGCGCCATCGGCGATCTCGATATCAATTCCATGGATGACGCGAACGCCGCCAAACGCTTTCTCGACATTCTGGATGCTTACGCCTGACATGTTCCCCCCCCTTGATGTTCCGTCGTCGCGCCTGCGCGACCGATCCGGTGCTATTTTCGTTCGGCCAGCATTCCGGCCCGGCTTGCCTGCGTCTCAAGCACGAGTTGATCGTCTGGCAGAGTGATGACCTTGAGATCGGGTGTGCCCGAGTGCGCCAGCACCAGCTGCGCATTCTGCATGTCGTTGCCATCCGCGCGCGCGACTGCAGTGTTCTGGTCCAAACCATGTTCGATCCAGCGACGAACCAACCGCGCGCGCAGCTTCTCCGCATCGACATGCAGCATGATCGTGACATCGAACAGTGCAGCGAGTTGCGCCCAGGCGCCCTTTTGCAGAAGCAGATAATTTCCTTCAAAGATGACAAAGCGAGTCGTCGCTTCAAGCGTCGCTGCCCCCGCAATGGTCCTGTCAGCCGCGCGGTCGAAAAGCGGATAGGCGACGGGACCATCATCGCGACGCACCTGGCGCACCAGATCGACAAACCCGGACACATCAAAGGTCTCCGGCGCCCCCTTGGACTGAAGCAGTCCCCGCGCCTGCAGCACATCATTCTCAAGATGAAATCCGTCCATCGGCACCACTGCCGCCAATGAAAGATCGCCTGTTCCGTTCAGTGCCGAAACCAGCTTCGATGAAAAGGTTGACTTGCCTGCACCGGGCGGCCCGGCAAGCGCAGCAAGAACACGACCAGCGCCGTTTTGGGCCGACTGCAGAGTCTCGCAAATCTCTTCAATCAAGCGCAGTTCGCCCATCGCTCCTCCCGACCGCGATCTTTCTCCCCCAAATGCGGCATTAACGCCCACGAAAAGCAGTAGTATCTTAGTTGACCGCATACAAGTGCTTGGATTGGCTATCACTTGCATACACATAGGCCAAATAAAATACTTTCAGATGAAGTATTCATGGGCGGGAGAGGAGTCTTTACTTTTCAAACCCCCGGCGATTACGCTCGGGCGCTGACCCGCGCATCCGGTCGGTGGACATGCGGGAGAATGAGGGAATGAAAGGATCGAACCAGCTTACGGTTCGCGACAATAACGAACGGCTGCTGCTGCACCTGATCCGGCGTCACGGGGCCATGACCAAGGCCGAGGCAACGCGCGAGACGGGCCTGTCCGCCAATGCGATCTCGGTCATCTTCAACGCGCTGGAGCAGGAGGGGCTGCTGCTGCGCGGCGAGCCTGTGCGCGGGCGGATTGGCCAGCCCTCGACCCCGATGCGGCTGAACCCGGATGCGAGGCTTTATCTGGGCCTCAAGATCGGGCGGCGCGGGTTTGACATGGTTCTGGTCGATCTGTGTGGCGGGCTGCGGGCACAACGCTCGGCGCGTCATGACTATCCGACGCCCGAGCGCACGATTGCCTTTGTCACCTCCGCCCTGCCGCAATTGCTTGGCGAGGCCGGTGTGACGCAGGACGCCATTGCCGGCAGCGGCATCGCCATCCCGTCACAGCTCTGGCACTGGTCGGGCGATTTCGGCGCGCTGCAGGGCGAGATGGATGTCTGGCGCGACCATGACATCGCGGCCACGCTGTCCGACCATCTGCCCGGCCAGATCCTTGTCGAGAACGACGCCACTGCCGCCTGTTACGCCGAATGGGTTTTCGGAGCGCGGCGGATCAGGCCCGACAGTCTGTATTTCTTTGTCGGCACCTTCATCGGTGGCGGGGTCATTCTGGACGGGGCGGTCTATCGTGGGTGCAGGGGCAATGCCGGGGCGCTTGGCCCCTTGCGCATCCCGGATGAGCCCGGTGGCACGCGGCTGGTCGATCATGCCTCTCTGTCGGTTCTGGGGCAGTTGCTGGCCCGTCAGGGTGAGGCGCGCGCGGCCCTGCTGGACCCGCCTGCCGACTGGTCCGCGCTGGAGCCTGTCCTGTCTGACTGGATCCTGCGCTGCGCGCGCAGTCTGGCCCATGCCATCGTGTCGGCCAGCGCGGTGATCGATTTCGAGGAAGTTGTCATCGACGGGGCCTTTCCCCCAGAGATCCGCGCGCGGCTTGCGCGATTGCTGGAGTCGCGGCTGAACCGGCTGGATCTTGGCGGGATTCCCCACCCTGCGGTTGCGCAGGGCTCTTTCGGGGGTATCGCGCGCGCGGTCGGTGCCGCCGCGCGCCATGTCAGCGACCGCTACATGCTGCGGCAGGAGCCTGAAATGCCATGAGAACCCGATTCAGAATGGTTTGATTGATTTCAGAGGCTGATTGGAAATGAGTTGAGTGAATTCAGCAGGTTGTGATTCTGTTCGGTTGCGACACAGAACGGAGATCACGATGGCCTGGACCGAACTCACCCGTGCGCAGCATAATCGCAAGACCGCGCGCTATCCAGGCGATTTGACAGCAGAAGAATGGGCGGTTGTGTGCCCGCTGTTGCCCAAGGACTTCCCGCCGGTCTCGACAGTGCGGTACTATTTCTACCGCTGGCGTGACGATGGGCTGCTGTCCGAGATCAACCGGGCGCTGGTCGCGCAAGCGCGTCATGCAGTTGGTCGGGGCATGCAGCCCACAGCGGGGGTAATCGATAGTCAGAGTGTGAAAGCCTCTGAAAACACATCGATTTCCGGCTTCGATGCAGGCAAGCGGATCAAGGGGCGAGGCTGTGCCCGCCACCGGTTCGAGGGCCCGCCGAGCGCGCCAGATCATCACCGACAGCTGGCGAGCAACCTGATCGCCTGCCAGGTCCACAGCGCTGGCATTCAGGATCGCGATGGCGCGCCCGGCGTCTTCGCGAAGCTCCGCCGCGAGGCCCCAAGGCTGCGCCACATGTTCGTGGATGGCGGCTATGCAGGGCCGAAGTTGCGTGAAGCCCTTGTCCCCCTCGGACGCTGGACGCTCCGGATCGTCAAACGCTCCGACGCCGCGAAGGGTTTCGAGGTACTGCCCCGCCGCCGGGGCGTCGAGCGCACCTTCGCATGGCTTGGCCGCTGCCGCCGTCTGGCAAAGGATTGGGAAAAAACCATAGAGAGCGCAGAGGCATGGGTGCTCATCACCCATATCCGGCGCATCACCCGCCTCCTCGCAAGAACCTGAAA
>PWWF01000106.1 GCA_003561595.1 Paracoccaceae bacterium
CGGCTGAGGCCCGACAGCCCGCCCGCCCGCGAAGACCAGGAAAGGTGACGACGCGCATGGCATCCTATGTTGGCCAGAAACGTATCCGCAAGATGTTCGGCAAGATCCGCGAAGTGCTGGAGATGCCGAATCTGATTGAAGTTCAGAAATCCTCTTATGATCTGTTCCTCCGTTCCGGCGACAGTGACGCGCCGATGGATGGCGAAGGGATGATGGGCGTGTTCCAGTCTGTTTTCCCGATCAAGGATTTCAACGAAACCGCGACGCTGGAATTCGTGAAATACGATCTGGAAAAGCCCAAATACGATATCGACGAGTGCATGCAGCGCGACATGACCTATGCCGCGCCGCTGAAGGTGACGCTGCGTCTGATCGTGTTTGATCTCGATGAAGATACCGGCGCGAAATCGGTCAAGGACATCAAGGAACAGGACGTGTTCATGGGCGACATGCCCCTGATGACTCCGAACGGCACCTTTGTCGTGAACGGCACTGAACGCGTGGTCGTCAGCCAGATGCACCGCTCGCCCGGTGTGTTCTTTGACCATGACCAGGGCAAGACGCATTCCTCGGGCAAGCTGCTGTTTACCTGCCGCATCATCCCCTATCGCGGGTCCTGGCTGGATTTCGAGTTCGACGCCAAGGATCTGGTCTTTGCGCGCATCGACCGCCGCCGCAAGCTGCCGGTGACGACGCTCTTGTACGCGCTGGGCATGGATCAGAACCAGATCATGCGCACCTATTACAACACGGTCAGCTATTCGCTGCGCAAGAACCAGGGCTGGGTCACCAAGTTCTTCCCCGAGCGTGTGCGCGGCACGCGCCCGACCATGGATCTGGTCGATGCCGACACGGGTGAGGTGATCTGCAAGGCGGGCGACAAGATGACCCCGCGCGCCGTCAAGAAACTGATCGATGATGGCAATGTCACCGACCTGCTGGTGCCTTTCGAGTATATCGTGGGCCGCTATGTCGCGCATGACATCATCAATGAGGAAACCGGCGAGATCTATGTCGAGGCCGGGGATGAACTGACCTGGGAGCTGGACAAGGATGGCGAGGTCAAGGGCGGCACGCTGAAAGTGCTGCTGGATAATGGCATCAGCGATATCGAAGTGCTGGATATCGATGGCGTCAATGTCGGCCCCTATATCCGCAACACCATGGCCGCCGACAAGAACTGGAACCGCGAAACGGCGCTGATGGACATCTATCGCGTCATGCGTCCGGGCGAGCCCCCCACCTATGAAACCGCGTCGGCCCTGTTCGATCAGCTGTTCTTCGATTCCGAGCGTTACGATCTGTCCGCTGTCGGCCGGGTCAAGATGAACATGCGTCTGGAACTGGACGCGCCCGACACGCTGCGCACCCTGCGCCCCGAAGATATCGCGGCATGTGTGCGTGCATTGGTCGAACTGCGCGACGGCAAGGGTGAGGTCGATGATATCGACCACCTTGGCAACCGCCGCGTGCGGTCGGTCGGCGAGTTGATGGAAAACCAGTATCGCGTCGGCCTGCTGCGCATGGAGCGCGCGATCAAGGAACGCATGTCCTCGGTCGAGATTGACACGGTGATGCCGCAGGACCTGATCAACGCCAAACCGGCGGCGGCGGCGGTGCGCGAATTCTTCGGCTCCAGCCAGTTGTCGCAGTTCATGGACCAGACCAACCCGCTGTCCGAGGTGACGCACAAGCGCCGCCTCTCGGCACTTGGGCCGGGCGGTCTGACGCGTGAACGTGCCGGGTTCGAGGTGCGCGACGTGCACCCCACCCATTACGGCCGCATGTGCCCGATCGAGACACCGGAAGGTCAGAACATCGGTCTGATCAACTCGCTGGCCACCTTCGCCCGCGTGAACAAGTACGGCTTTATCGAAACGCCCTATCGCAAGGTGGCGAACGGGCAGGTGACCGACGAGGTGATCTATCTGTCGGCCACCGAAGAGCAGCGCCACACGGTTGCGCAGGCCAATGCCCAGCTTGATGGCGAGGGGCGGTTCGTGAATGACCTCGTCTCGACCCGGACGGGCGGTGATTTCATGCTCAACCCGTCGGATTCGGTCGATCTGATCGACGTGTCGCCCAAGCAGCTTGTCTCGGTTGCGGCCTCGCTCATTCCGTTTCTGGAAAATGACGACGCCAACCGCGCGCTGATGGGGTCCAACATGATGCGGCAGGCCGTGCCGCTGCTGCAGGCGGATTCGCCGCTGGTCGGCACCGGGATCGAGGGGATCGTGGCGCGCGACTCGGGCGCGGCGATCATGGCGCGGCGCGCAGGCGTTATCGACCAGGTCGATGCGCAGCGGATTGTTGTGCGCGCCACCGAGATGCTGGAACCGGGTGAGCCGGGCGTCGATATCTACCGTCTGCGCAAGTTCAAGCGGTCGAACCAGTCCTCCTGCATCAACCAGCGTCCGCTGGTGAAAGTGGGCGATTCGGTGACCCGCGGCGAGGTGATTGCCGATGGTCCCAGCACCGATATGGGCGAGCTGGCCGTGGGCCGGAACGTGGTCGTGGCCTTCATGCCGTGGAACGGCTACAACTACGAGGACTCGATCCTGATTTCCGAGCGTATCCTCAAGGATGACGTGTTCACCTCGATCCATATTGATGAATACGAGGTGGCCGCACGCGACACCAAGCTCGGCCCGGAAGAGATTACCCGCGACATCCCGAATGTGGGCGAGGAAGCGCTGCGCAACCTCGATGAAGCAGGGATCGTCTATGTGGGTGCCGAAGTGCAGGCGGGCGATATTCTGGTGGGCAAGGTGACGCCCAAGGGCGAAAGCCCGATGACGCCGGAAGAAAAGCTGTTGCGCGCGATCTTTGGCGAGAAGGCATCGGATGTGCGCGACACGTCGCTGCGCCTGCCGCCGGGGGCCTATGGCACGATTGTCGAGGTCCGGGTGTTCAACCGCCACGGGGTCGAGAAGGACGAGCGCGCCCTGCAGATCGAGCGTGAGGAAATCGAACGCCTGTCGCGCGACCGCGATGACGAGCTGGAGATCCTGGAGCGCAACATCTACGGGCGTCTGAAGCAGCTCATCCTGGGCAAGACCGCAGTCAAGGGGCCCAAGGGCGTCAAGGCGAATTCGGTGATCGACGATGCGCTTCTCGACACGCTGAGCCGGGGTCAATGGTGGCAGCTTGCGCTGGCCGATGAGGCCGAGGCGCAGGAGGTCGAGGCGTTGAACGCGCTCTATGACCAGCAGAAGCGCCAGCTTCAGGCCCGTTTCGACGACAAGGTCGAGAAGGTGCGGCGTGGCGATGACCTGCCGCCGGGCGTGATGAAGATGGTCAAGGTCTTTGTCGCCGTGAAGCGCAAGCTTCAGGCAGGTGACAAGATGGCCGGGCGTCACGGCAACAAGGGCGTGATCTCCAAGGTGGTGCCGGAAGAGGACATGCCGTTCCTCGCGGACGGGACAACGGTCGATCTGGTGCTGAACCCGCTGGGGGTGCCGTCGCGGATGAATGTGGGGCAGATTCTGGAAACCCATATGGGCTGGGCGTTGCGCGGTCTGGGCTTGCGGATCGACGAGGCGCTGCAGGAATACCGCCGCTCGGGCGACATGGCCCCGGTGCGCGAGGCAATGCGCATCGGCTATGGCGATGAGTTCTATGCCGATGTGTTTGACAGCATGGACGACACGCAGCTGGCAGAGTCCGCCGCAACTGTCACGCGCGGGGTGCCCATTGGCACGCCGGTCTTTGACGGGGCGAAAGAGCCCGAGGTCAATGACGCACTGACGCGTGCGGGCTTTGACACGTCTGGCCAGTCCATCGTCTTTGACGGGCGCACGGGCGAGCAGTTTGCCCGCTCGGTGACTGTGGGTGTGAAATACATGCTCAAGCTGCACCATCTGGTCGATGACAAGCTGCACGCGCGCTCGACCGGGCCGTACAGCCTGGTGACCCAGCAGCCGCTGGGGGGCAAGGCGCAGTTCGGTGGTCAGCGTCTGGGTGAGATGGAGGTCTGGGCACTGGAAGCCTATGGCGCCGCTTATACCCTGCAGGAAATGCTGACCGTCAAATCCGATGACGTGGCAGGCCGGACCAAGGTCTATGAAAGCATCGTCAAGGGCGAGGACAATTTCGAGGCCGGTGTGCCCGAATCCTTCAACGTGCTGGTGAAGGAAGTCCGTGGCCTCGGCCTGAACATGGAACTCCTGGATTCGGAGGAAGAGGGCTGAGCGGGGGTGGGTTGTCACCCACCCTACGTAAGGTGGGTGACAACCCACCTTCCCCTCCCCTTCCCCGAACCCATTCAAGGATAGACAGATGAACCAGGAACTGACCACAAACCCGTTCAATCCCTTGGCGCAGCCCGCGACGTTCGATCAGATCCGCGTCTCGCTGGCCAGCCCCGAGCGTATCCTCTCTTGGTCCTATGGCGAGATCAAGCGCCCCGAGACCATCAACTACCGGACCTTCAAGCCCGAGCGGGACGGGCTGTTTTGCGCCCGCATCTTCGGGCCGATCAAGGATTACGAATGCCTGTGCGGCAAGTACAAGCGCATGAAATATCGCGGCGTTGTCTGCGAAAAATGCGGTGTCGAGGTGACGCTGCAAAAGGTCCGGCGCGAGCGTATGGGCCATATCGAGCTGGCCTCGCCGGTGGCGCATATCTGGTTTCTCAAGTCGCTGCCCTCGCGTATCGGCCTGATGCTGGACATGACCCTGCGCGATCTGGAGCGCATCCTCTATTTCGAGAATTACGTCGTGATCGATTCGGGTCTGACCGATCTGACCTATGGCCAGTTGCTGTCCGAGGAAGAATTCCTTGATGCACAGGACCAGTATGGCGCGGATGCCTTCACCGCCAATATCGGCGCCGAGGCCATTCGCGACATGCTCGCCAATATCGACCTCGAGGATGAGGCGACGCGCCTGCGCGAAGAGCTGAAAGAGGCCAAGGGCGAGCTGAAGCCCAAGAAGATCATCAAGCGGCTGAAAGTGGTCGAGCATTTCATCGAATCCGGCAACCGCCCGGAATGGATGGTGATGACCGTCCTGCCGGTGATCCCGCCGGAACTGCGCCCGCTTGTGCCGCTGGACGGGGGCCGGTTCGCGACCTCGGACCTCAATGACCTCTATCGCCGCGTCATCAACCGCAACAACCGCCTCAAGCGGCTGATCGAGCTGCGCGCGCCGGACATCATTGTCCGTAATGAAAAGCGCATGCTGCAGGAATCGGTCGATGCGCTGTTCGACAATGGTCGTCGTGGTCGGGTCATTACCGGCAACAACAAGCGCCCGCTGAAATCGCTCTCGGACATGCTCAAGGGCAAGCAGGGCCGGTTCCGTCAGAACCTGCTCGGCAAGCGCGTGGACTTCTCGGGTCGCTCAGTGATCGTGACCGGGCCGGAGCTGAAGCTGCATCAGTGCGGTCTGCCCAAGAAGATGGCGCTGGAGCTGTTCAAGCCCTTCATCTACTCGCGGCTGGAGGCCAAGGGCCTGTCCAGCACCGTGAAACAGGCGAAGAAGCTGGTCGAGAAAGAGCGCCCCGAAGTCTGGGATATCCTGGATGAGGTGATCCGCGAACATCCGGTTCTGCTGAACCGCGCGCCGACGCTGCACCGTCTGGGCATTCAGGCGTTCGAGCCCATCCTGATCGAGGGCAAGGCGATCCAGCTTCACCCGCTGGTCTGTTCGGCCTTCAACGCCGATTTTGACGGCGACCAGATGGCCGTGCATGTGCCGCTCAGCCTTGAGGCGCAGCTTGAAGCGCGCGTGCTGATGATGTCCACCAACAACGTGCTGTCGCCTGCCAATGGTGCGCCGATTATCGTGCCGTCGCAGGACATGGTTCTGGGCCTCTATTACACCTCGATGCTGCGCGAGGGCATGAAGGGCGAGGGCATGATCTTTGCCTCGATCGAAGAGGTCGAGCATGCGCTGTCCAGCGGTGACGTGCATCTGCACGCCAGCATCCAGTGTCGGGTCAAGCAGATCGATGAGGATGGCAACGAAGTGCTGCGCCGGTTTGAGACCACACCGGGCCGCCTGCGTCTGGGTGCGCTGCTGCCGCTGAACGCAAAGGCGCCGTTCGAACTGGTCAACCGTCTGCTGCGCAAGAAGGACGTGCAGAATGTCATCGACACGGTGTACCGCTACTGCGGGCAGAAGGAATCGGTGATCTTCTGTGACCAGATCATGAGCCTGGGCTTCAAGGAAGCGTTCCGCGCCGGGATCTCGTTCGGCAAGGATGACATGCTGATCCCCGAAGCCAAGCGCGATCTGGTGGGCGAGACGCGCGATCAGGTCAAGGAATTCGAGCAGCAATATCTCGATGGTCTGATCACGCAGGGCGAGAAATACAACAAGGTCGTTGACGCCTGGTCGAAATGTTCGGACGCCGTGGCAAACGCCATGATGGGCGAGATTTCGGCCGTGCGCCGCGACGCCGAGGGCCGCGAGCTGGAGCCGAACTCGGTCTACATGATGTCGCATTCGGGTGCGCGTGGCTCGCCTGCGCAGATGAAGCAGCTGGGCGGGATGCGCGGTCTGATGGCCAAGCCCTCGGGCGAGATCATCGAGACGCCGATCATCTCGAACTTCAAGGAAGGTCTGACCGTTCTTGAATACTTCAACTCGACCCACGGGGCCCGCAAGGGTCTGGCCGATA
>PWWF01000439.1 GCA_003561595.1 Paracoccaceae bacterium
GCCATGCGCCACGCGCAGGGCATCACGCTGTATGGCCCGCGTTCGGGCGCGCAAAGCCTGCACCACGCGGTCATCACGGCGATGCGCTCGGTGCTGTGACCGCGGGCAGGGGCGCATTGTCGCGCACGCGAAACATGTTGACCTTGCGGCGATCCTCTTCGGGCGTCAGGCCATAGGTCTCGGTATAGCGGGCGCGAAACGGGCTGGCGCTGGCATAGCCGATGGCCAGCGCAATCTCGCGCATCGAGCGGTTGGAATACTGGACAAGCTGGCGCGCGGCGGCCAGCCGCATCTCGCGATACTGCACCAGCGGGGTTTTCCCTGTCAGCGTCTTGAACAGGCGTTCCAGATGGCGGGGCGAAATGCCGATCTGGTCGCTGATATCGGCAATCCCGATCGGGTCTTCCAGGTTCTCCGACATCAGTTTCATGGCGCGGGCCAGCGGGTCGGGCAGCATGTCGGATGTGACGGCGACCTGCGGGGCGGGGACCTTCTGGCGCACACCCTCGCCGCGCACCAACGGGTGCTGGAACCAGCAGGCAACCTCGGTCATCACGGCGGCGCCAAGGCGGCGTTCGATCAGCAACAGCGCCAGATCAAAGGCCGCCGCCGCCCCGGCCACCGTGACGCGGCGCCGGTCGGGCATGATGACCGCGTCCGTGGTGGCGTGGTGCGGGAACTCATCGGCAAAGGCGGCCGCATAGCACCAATGCACCGATGTCACATGCCCTTCCATGATCCCGGCGCGCGCCAGCAGGAACACGCCGCCGCTGACCGCGCCGAGCGTCGCGCCGTGCCGTTCCAGCGCGCGCAGGGCACCAAAGCCGTGGCGGGGATTGTCGAACTGCGCATCGGGTGGGCTGAGAATGATCAGATAATCGACATCATGCGCGCTGCCCAGATCGGTGGAGGGGTGAAACCGGACCATGGCGCTGCTGTCCACGGGCGCGCCGGTCTCGGAAATCAGCGTCCAGCGAAAGGCATTCTGGCCCGAGATTTCATTGGCCGCGCGCAGCGGTTCTATCATCGAGGTCAGGCAGGCCATCGGAAAGCCGGGAAAGACCAGCACCCCCAGATGGATATTTTCATTTGCAGTGCCGTGACTTATACTCTCGTGAAACATTGTGCAGCCTTTCCAGCGCCATGGGCGCTATCAACACGGGCTATCAGGGACGCCAGATGCCGCGCGCGATCAAACCAGTGGATGCCCCCGACCACAAGGCCCGGCTGAGCCAGGACCCGCACCGCTTGCGCGAGGATCGCGAGAATGTGCTGGAAGTGGCCATCGGGCGCGAAGTGCGCGCCTTTCGCCGCCAGAAGGCGATCACGGTTGCCGAGCTTGCCGCGCGCACGGGGCTGTCCATCGGGATGCTGTCCAAGATCGAGAATGGCAATACTTCGCCCTCGCTGACCACCTTGCAGACATTGGCCCATGCGCTGAGCGTGCCGCTGACATCCTTCTTTCGCGGGTTCGAGGAGCATCGCGAGGCCGTGCATACCCGCGCGGGCGAGGGCGTGGAGATCGAACGTGCGGGTACGCGCGCCGGGCATCAGTATAACCTGCTCGGCCATATCGGGGCCAATGCCAGCGGCGTCATGGTCGAGCCCTATCTGATCACGCTGAACACCGAATCCGACATTTTCCCCACCTTTCAGCATGGCGGGATCGAGACGATCTATATGCTGGAAGGGGAACTTGGTTACCGCCACAACAAGACCCTGTATCATCTGCGCCCCGGTGACACGCTGTTTTTCGATGCCGACGCGCCGCATGGCCCCGAGGTGCTGGAAAAACTGCCCGCGCGGTATCTGTCGATCATCGCCTATCCGCAAAACGGCTGACCTGCCTGCCAGGCGCTGCAATATGCAAGAGGCGGCTGAGAAAATCAACCAAAGTGAAATAAATTTTCCTGATGCGGATGAGTCCTGTCACCTGTCTGGGGCCGGTTCCTGCCGGTTTTTCGGGCATATGGGCCGCGCGTGACTGGCGGAAGCGAAAATTACGGGGAAAATAAGTTTCCTCTGGGTTGTGATTTTTCCATGGCGCTGCTAGCGTCGCGCAAACATCCTGCATGAAGGAGCGCCCGCATGTGCGGAATCGTCGGATTGTTTCTGAAGGACAAGACGCTGGAGCCCCGTCTGGGGGCCATGCTGACCGATATGCTGGTCACCATGACCGACCGTGGCCCCGACAGCGCCGGGATCGCGATCTATGGCGGGGCAGAGGGCGACAGCGCCAAGCTGACCGTGCAATCGGCGCAGCCCGACGCGGATTTCGCCACGCTTGGCGATGATCTGTCGGCACGGCTGGGCGCACCGGTCACCTTGCAGCGCAAGGATACCCACGCGGTCCTGACCCTGCCGCAGGCGCAGGTCGCGGAGGCCCGCGCGGCGCTTGCCGATCTGCGCCCCGGCCTGACTGTGATGAGCGATGGCGCGACGATCGAGATCTACAAGGAGGTCGGGCTGCCCCGCGATGTCGCGCAGCGCTTCGACATTTCCGCGATGCGCGGCACCCACGGGGTCGGGCATACACGCATGGCGACAGAGTCTGCCGTGACCACGCAGGGCGCGCACCCGTTCTCGACCGGGGCGGACCAATGCCTTGTGCATAACGGCTCGCTCTCGAACCACAATAACTGGCGCCGCCGGTTGCGGCGCGAGGGCATTCGCATCGACAGCATGAACGATACCGAGGTCGGCGCCGCCTATCTGACCTGGAAAATGCAGAACGGCGCCAGCTTGGGCGATGCACTGAAAGCGGCGCTGGACGATCTGGACGGGTTCTTTACCTTTGTCGTCGGCACAAAGGACGGCTTTGGCGTCGTGCGCGACCCGATTGCCTGCAAACCCGCAGTGATGGCCGAAACCGATCAATATGTGGCCTTCGGGTCCGAATATCGCGCGTTGGTGGGTCTGCCCGGCATCGACACCGCCCGCGTCTGGGAACCCGAACCCGCCACTGTCTATTTCTGGAGTCATTGAGCCATGCAGAGTTTCGATCTGGCCAGCCAGTCCCTGCGCGATCTGAACGCGACGCTGCAGGCGCAGGCCGCGCAGACCAACGCCACGCAATGGGAAATCCTGAACCCGCGCGGCGCGCATGCCATCGCCGTGGGGCTGGACGCGCCGATAGAGGTGACGGTGCGCGGCTCTACCGGGTATTACTGCGCGGGGATGAACAAGCAGGCGCATGTGCATATCACCGGATCGGCCGGGCCGGGCGTGGCCGAAAACATGATGTCGGGCACGGTCATCATCGACGGGGATGCCAGCCAGTATGCCGGGGCCACGGGGCGCGGGGGGCTGCTGGTCATTCGCGGCAATGCCTCGTCCCGCTGCGGGATTTCGATGAAGGGCATCGATATCGTTGTTGAGGGCAATATCGGGCATATGTCGGCCTTTATGGGGCAGGCAGGCAATCTGGTCGTCTGCGGGGATGCGGGCGATGCGCTGGGCGATTCGCTTTATGAGGCGCGGCTGTTTGTACGCGGATCGGTCAAAAGCCTTGGGGCCGACTGCATCGAGAAAGAGATGCGCCCCGAGCATCTGGAGATTCTGCGCGATCTTTTGGCACGCGCCGCGGTAGATGCCCGCCCCGAGGAGTTCCGCCGCTACGGATCGGCGCGCAAGCTCTATAACTTTGATATCGACAAT
Organism: Paracoccaceae bacterium; assembly: GCA_003561595.1. GTDB lineage: Bacteria > Pseudomonadota > Alphaproteobacteria > Rhodobacterales > Rhodobacteraceae > Roseinatronobacter. The sequence continues at coordinate 3,658 of PWWF01000439.1, forward strand.
GCTGCGGAATATTGAGGGAGCCTGCCCATGACCACCCATGACAAACGCATTCCGCAGACGGCCCCGATCCAGTCCGCGACCTTCACCAACCCCATCAATGCCGAGATCCGGCGCGCTGCGGCGACCGGTATCTATGACATTCGCGGGGGCGGGGCAAAGCGCCGCGTGCCGCATTTCGATGATCTGCTGTTTCTGGGCGCGTCGATCAGCCGCTACCCGCTGGAAGGGTATCGCGAGAAATGCGACACGCGCGTCACCCTTGGCACGCGTTTTGCGAAAAAGCCCATCGAGCTGGATATCCCCGTCACCATCGCGGGCATGAGCTTTGGCGCGCTGTCGGCGCAGGCCAAGGAGGCGCTGGGACGCGGGGCTTCGGCGGCGGGCACCTCGACCACGACGGGCGATGGCGGCATGACGGATGAGGAGCGCGGGCATTCGACCAAACTCGTCTATCAATACCTGCCTTCGCGCTACGGCATGAACCCTGATGATCTGCGCCGCGCCGATGCGATCGAGATTGTCGTGGGGCAGGGCGCCAAGCCCGGCGGCGGGGGCATGCTGCTGGGCCAGAAGATCAGCGACCGTGTGGCCGAGATGCGGACCCTGCCCAAGGGGATCGACCAGCGCTCTGCCTGCCGCCACCCGGACTGGACCGGCCCCGATGATCTGGAAATCAAGATACTGGAATTGCGCGAGATCACGGGCTGGCAGGTGCCGATCTATGTGAAAGTCGGCGGCACGCGGCCCTATTATGACACGGCACTGGCGGTCAAGGCCGGGGCCGATGTCGTGGTGCTGGACGGGATGCAGGGCGGCACGGCGGCCACCCAGGATGTGTTCATCGAACATGTCGGCCTGCCCACGCTGGCCTGTATCCGCCCCGCCGTGCGCGCGCTGCAGGATATGGGGATGCACCGCGAAGTGCAGCTTGTCGTCTCGGGCGGGATTCGCAGCGGGGCCGATGTGGCCAAGGCGCTTGCGCTGGGGGCGGATGCCGTGGCCATCGGCACGGCCGCGCTGATCGCGCTGGGCGATAATGACCCGAAATGGGAAGCCGAATATCAGGCGCTGGGCACCACCACCGGCGCCTATGATGACTGGCACGAAGGGCGCGACCCCGCAGGCATCACCACGCAGGACCCCGAGCTTGCCGCGCGGCTGGACCCGGTTGAAGGCGGGCGCCGTCTGCGCAACTACCTGAAGGTGATGACGCTGGAAGCGCAGACCATCGCACGCGCCTGCGGGCATAACCACCTGCACAATCTCGAACCCGAGGATCTGTGCGCCCTGACGATGGAGGCAGCGGCCATGGCGCAGGTGCCGCTGGCGGGCACCGACTGGTATCCGGGCAAACCCGGAACCGGCTACTGACATCACGGGCGCGGGTCGGGCAGAATGTCCGGCCCGCGCTTTCACTTGCAGAACAACAACAATCAACGGGGATAGAAATGACACGCGATCTTGCAGCCTATGCAAAAGAGCACGGCATCAAGTATTTCATGATTTCCTTTACCGATCTGTTTGGCGGCCAGCGCGCGAAACTGGTGCCGACGCAGGCCATCGCCGACATGCAGACCGAGGGCGCGGGTTTCGCGGGCTTTGCCACATGGCTCGACCTGACGCCCGCCCATCCCGACATGCTGGCCGTGCCTGACCCGGCCTCGGTCATCCAGATCCCGTGGAAACCCGAAATCGCCTGGGTCGCGGCCGATTGCGTCATGGAAGGCGCGGATGTCGCGCAGGCGCCGCGCAATGTGCTGCGCCGCCAGATCGCCCGCGCCGCAAAAGAGGGGTTGCATGTCAAGACCGGGGTCGAGGCCGAGTTTTTCCTGCTGACCCCGGATGGCATGCAGATTTCCGACCCCCATGATACTGCCGAAAAGCCCTGCTATGACCAGCAGGCCATCATGCGCCGTTATGACGTGGTGCGCGAGATCTGCGATTACATGCTGGATCTGGGCTGGGGGCCGTATCAGAACGATCATGAGGACGCGAATGGCCAGTTCGAGATGAACTGGGAGTTCGCCGATGCGCTGGTCACGGCAGACCGGCACAGTTTCTTCAAATTCATGGTCAAATCCGTCGCCGAGGCGCATGGGTTCCGCGCCACCTTCATGCCCAAACCCATTCAGGGCCTGACCGGCAATGGCTGCCATGCCCATATCTCGGTCTGGGATGATGCGGGCAAGAACGCCTTTGCGACCGAAAAGGGCACTGGCCCCACGGGCGAATTGGGCCTGTCCGAGCAGGGCGCGCATTTCCTGGGCGGCATCATGAAACATGCCAGCGCCTTGGCCGCGATCACCAATCCGACCGTCAACAGCTACAAACGCATCAACGCCCCGCGCACGACATCAGGCGCGACATGGGCGCCCAATTCCGTCACATGGACCGGCAACAACCGCACGCATATGGTGCGCGTGCCGGGGCCGGGGCGGTTTGAGTTACGCCTGCCCGATGGCGCGGCGAACCCCTATCTTCTGCAAGCGGTGATCATCGCGGCCGGCCTAAGCGGCATCCAGTCCAAGGCCGATCCGGGCAAGCGCTACGATATCGACATGTATGCCGAGGGCCACAAGGTCGAGGATGCGCCCAAGCTGCCGCTGAACCTGCTGGATGCGCTGCGCGCCTACGAATCCGATGCCGAGTTGATGGAGATGATGGGGCAGGAGTTTTCGCAGGCATTCCTGAAGCTCAAGCGGAAGGAATGGGATTCCTTCGTGTCGCATTTCAGCCGGTGGGAACGCGAGCATACGCTCGATATCTGACCGGATCAGCCCTGACAGGTGGCGGACAGGCGCGCGAGGCGACGCTCGAATATGCGCAGATCGTCGTTGAGCTGCGCCAGAAGCTCTGCGCGGTCGATCTCGCGCCAGTAGGGCTGGGGGGCGAGGGGCACGAAGATATCGCTGCCCAGCGGAAACAGCGCGATTGTCTGGCCTGCGTGGAACA
>PWWF01000231.1 GCA_003561595.1 Paracoccaceae bacterium
CCCGCCGCGCGGCAGGAATGGGCGGTCGATCAGTTACACAAGGCGGCGGTTGCCAGCCGCAATCTGGGGCTGGACAGCTCGGTCAGCTTTACCGGGTCGCTGGCCTTTCCGTATCTGTATCCCTGGCCGCAGCGCCCGGCCGGGCTGATTGAAGAGGCATTTGCCGAACTGGCCCGGCGCTGGAAGCCGATCCTTGATGCCTATGACGCGCAAGGCGTTGATATCGGATATGAAATCCATCCGGGCGAAGATGTGTTCGACGGCGCAACATGGGAGATGTTTCTGGACGCGCTGGACGAACACCCCCGCGCGCAGATCAATTACGATCCGTCACACTTCCTGCTGCAACAGATGGATTATCTGGCCTTCATCGACCTTTATCATGACCGGATCTGCGCCTTTCACGTCAAGGATGCCGAATTCAACCCCGATGGGCGGCAGGGGGTCTATTCGGGCTATCAGCCCTGGCTGAACCGCGCGGGGCGGTTCCGGTCGCTGGGCGACGGGCAGGTGGATTTCGGCGCGATATTTTCCAAACTGGCGCAGTATGATTACGACAGCTGGGCCGTGCTGGAATGGGAATGCTGCCTGAAATCACCCGAACAGGGGGCGGCTGAGGGGGCCAGATTCATCGCCGATCACCTGATCGAGGTGACGGAAAAGGCATTTGACGATTTCGCGGGCGGCGAAACCGATCTGGGCCAGATCCGCGCCATGCTGGGTGTGCAGCACTGACCCGGGCGCGCCAACCCGGCAAGATTTGGCGCGTTCAACAGGTTTGGGCGGCCAAGGGGGTGCAGCGGACGGATTTTTCTGCAACACTATGCACATGGAAGCAGACACGACCCCTGTTGCGCAGGTATTGAGGCCCCATCGCAGGTTCATCCGGATCGTGCTGGTCTTTGTGCTGCTCGGCCCCCTGTTTGCGGCACTGGTCGCCGCGCTGGGGCTGGGGATCGTTGCCGCGGTCACCGAATCCGCCAGTCTGTGGACAGTGGATATTATCGGATATCTTCTGGCCAGCGTCGTGGTGCTGCCGCTCTTCTCGATCCCCTTCGCCTATCTGTTCGGGCTGCTGCCCGCGCTGGTGATCGGCCTTGGCGCGGCCATCGGGGACCGGCGCGCGGGCACAGTGCCGATGCGGCCGGTTCTGGGGCTGAGTGCCGCGCTCTGGTCCGTGTTCAGCGTTGTTCTGCTGCTGTCCGAAGGCGTGCATCGGGGCGCGGTGATCTGGGTTGTGCTGATGCTGGTCACAGTGCTGGTCTGTGCAGCACTCTGTGTGCGCGTGGCGCGCTGGTGGGTGACCCCGCCCGCGCGTCAGGGGTGATCCACCCGCGCCAGCCTACAGTCTGACCCGGTGCTCCGCCTGACCGCGCGCGCTTGCAGGGCCCGCAAATGTCGCGCCATCCATATCCGTAGGGGTTGCGCGCCCTTCGCGCGCTGAGGTGCAGTAAAGCGTATCCAGCCCCGCGCCGCCAAAGGCCGGGCAGGTCGTGTGCGCGGCGGGCAGGTCGATCTGGCTCAGCCGCGCGCCAGACGCCGCATAGGTCGCAACGCCGCCCGCCCCCCAGAGTGCCAGCCAGAAATTGCCATCGGCATCGAATACCGCGCCGTCAGGGTTCAGCCCTGCCTCATTCAGGTCCAGCCAGCACTCTGGCGTGCCCTGCGGCCAGCCATCGGCATCCAGCGCAACGCGCATGATGCGCCGTGTGGGCGTGTCGGTGAAACACGCGCTTTTGCCATCGGGGGCAAAGCTGATCGCATTGGGGATCGAGATGCCGGGATAGAGCTTGCGCAGCTCTCCGCCATACCAGCGCCAGATCGAACCTGCGCCCGCCTCGGCTGATTTGCCCATCGTCCCGATCCAGAACCCGCCCTGCGGGTCCGCGCGCCCGTCATTGGACCGGGTCTGCGCGTTGTCATTTTCCAGCGGGCAGAGCGTGTCCGACTGCCCGCTGTCCAGATCAAAGGTGAAAAGCCGCGTCTCGGACGCGACCAGCAGGCGCGCGGCATCGACCCAAGCCATGGCCGAGATCATTTCGCCGAACACCCAGCTTTTCTGCGCCGAATGCAGGGTCTTGCCCAGAATATCGACCCACAGGAATTCGCCGCGCTCGGGGTGCCAGAAGGCCCCCTCGCCAAGCTCGCATCGCACATCACTGATCGGCGTCATCGGTGGCCCCCTTGCATCGCGCCCCTATCTGGCAGGCTCAGCCCGGTTGTTGCAAGTCCTGCGGCAACAGCTCTGCCGGCAGGTTCTGGTAGCAGACAGGCCGCAGGAAACGCCGGATCGCCATGCCGCCGACGCTGGTTGCGCCGAAATTGGTCGAGGCCGGGTAAGGCCCGCCATGGACCATGGCATCGGCCACCTCGACCCCGGTGGGCCAGCCATTGGCCAGAATGCGCCCGCATTTGCGTTCCAGCACCGGCACAAACTGGCGCGCAAGTTCGGTGTCGCCCGCATCCATCTGCAGCGTGGTGGTCAATTGCCCGTCCAGCTCGGCCGCCAGGGCCAGCATATCCGCGTCGTCCTCGGCCTCGACGATCAGGCCGAAGGGGCCGAAAACCTCATGCTGCAGGGCAGGTTGATCGCGGAATTCGGCACTGCTGACGCGCAGGACATTTGCGCGGGCATTGCGCCCCTCTGCCCCGGTCTGGACCAGCGGCTGACCCAGCGGCGCCAGTTCCGCTGCGCTGTCGCGATAGGCGGATGCGATGGCATCGGTCAGCATGGTCTGCGCCGGGGCCTGTTCCAGTGCAGCAATGGCGGCGGCGATGAAACCCTCGGCCCCGTCAGCGCCTTTGGGCAGGATCACCACGCCGGGATTGGTGCAGAACTGGCCTGCGCCCATGGTCAGGCTGCCCGCCCAGCCCGTGCCCAGATCGGCCGCGCGCGCCTGCAAGGCGGCAGGCAGCAGAAAGACCGGGTTGATACTGCCCAATTCGCCGAAAAACGGGATCGGCTCGGGCCGCGCGGCGCACAGATCGAACAGGGCGCGCCCGCCGCGCAGACTGCCGGTAAAGCCCACCGCGCGGATCAGCGGGTGCTGGACGAGGGCGGATCCGGCCTCGACCCCCGCGCCATGGATCAGGGAGAAGATGCCCGCAGGCAGGCCCGCATCGGCAATGGCCTGGGTGATCGCCTCGGCCACGATCTCGCAGGTGCCGGGATGGGCGGGGTGGCCCTTGACCACCACAGGGCAGCCCGCCGCCAGAGCGGAGGCCGTATCGCCCCCCGCCACCGAAAAGGCCAGCGGGAAGTTCGATGCGCCAAACACGGCGACCGGCCCGATGGGCCGCTGCATCATCCGCAATTCGGGGCGCGGGGCGGGCGCGCGGTCGGGCAGGGCGGGGTCATGGCGCATGTCCAGATAGTCGGTCTTGCGGATCAGTGCCGCGAAATAACGCAATTGCCCGGTGGTGCGCTCGCGCTCGCCTTCCAGCCGGACCTGCGGCAGCCCGCTTTCGCGCATCGCGATTTCGGTCAATGGCGCGGCGCGCGCCTCGATCGCGTCGGCAATCGCGTCCAGCAGCGCGGCGCGTGTCTCGCAGCGGCTGTAGCCAAATGTGGCAAAAGCGTCCTCGGCAGCGCGGCAGGCCTGATCGACATGGGCACCGGTGCCTTGCGACACGGCATGGCCGTCGCCGCTGGACGGGGTGGACAGGACCGTGTCCTCATGCGCGACGCGCGCGCCTGCGATCAGATGATTGCCATGTAGAGTCATGCGTGTCTTTCCTGTTCAGTAATCAAAGGCCCCAACGCAGGGCGATCAGGTCGAGTTCCGAGGCGAAATGCAACAGCCGTTCGCGCGTGCGCGCCGATATCGGCTTGAGCGGGTGGCGCACATGGTCCGACCGGATAACGCCCCCTTGTTGCATCACAACCTTGGTCGCGCGCAACCCGCATTGGCGGTTTTCATGGTTGATCAGCGGCAGGCAGCGTTGCCAGCCTGCCAGTGCCTGATCGATCCGCCCGGCGTGATAGTCGATCACGATGGGCCGGATATGTTCGGGCGCCAGCGCCGAGGACATCGTGCCTGTCGCGCCCGCATCCAGATCGGCCAGCAGGGTGATCGCTTCCTCGCCATCGAAGGGGCCGAGAATGTTGTCACCGCCGTCAGCGATCAGCGCGGCCAGCTTGTCGGCGGCAAAGGGCATTTCCAGCTTGAAATAGGCGACATTCTCGATCTCGCGCGCCATGCGGGCCAGAAACGGAACAGAGAGATCACAGCCCGACAGGGGCGCATCCTGCACCATGATCGGGATGGTGATGGCTTGCGACACGGCCGCGAAATGCTCGAACACCACCGCCTCGGACGGCACAAGGCCCACGCCGTGATAGGGGGGCATCATCATCACCATATCCGCCCCCAGCGCCTGCGCGGCGCGCGCGCGCTCCACCACGATGGCGGTCGAGAAATGGCTGATCGTCACGATCATGGGCACCCGCCCGGCAGCGTGATCGAGCGACAGGCGCATGACGCGCGCGCGCTCTTCGTCCGAGAGCACGAATTGCTCGGAGTAATTCGCCAATATGCAGATCGCATCCACACCCTGATCGATCATGCAGTCGATCACGCGGGGGATGCCGTCCTCGTCCAGACGGCCATCATCCAGAAACGGGGTGGGTGCAACAGGCAGAATGCCGGTCAGGGGGGATGTCATGAGATACCTCAGAAATGAGTCGGATCGGTGATCTTGCATACGTCAGAAAAAGGGCCGTCGCGATCAGGGATCAGCCCGGTCGAGATGGCATGCATGCTGCCAGCCTTCCAGCCATCACGCAGGACAGCCAGCCGTTTGCCAATCGTCAACACGCGCACGCGGGTTTCATCCCTTTTCCGTTTTGCGGCAGCAATGCGCGGAGTGTAAAGGGCGATCTGCTCAAAGGCCACAGCGCGGCGCAAGACCGACCACGGTCGCCTATGCATTCATGCCGCGCAGGATCATACTGCAGGTGCGGCTGCCGGTCTGGACATGCTGCCGCTTGCGGTGGACTGTCTGGCGATCCCACCCCGGCCTGCGCTGAACCTTGTTGCCCTTGGCGCATCAGCGCCATCGGGTGGCCGGGGAGGCGCCCCGCGATCCGGCCGGTTTCCCATGGCGTAAGTCATTGAAGAAGGCATGCGGGGCGCGCCGATCCGGCAGGTGGTCGGGACGGCGGCTTGCCGCGCATGTCGGGGGCGCTGGAGACTTGGGATGGCAAGGATGGCGCCGGGCGCGCGTGACGGCAAACCGAACGGCCCGCAGGCGCAACGCCCCCGCGCGTCTCAGGATCGCGCCCATGGCGTAGATTGCGCCGAGTATTGTGTGAAAAATACAAGGCATGTGGCGGGTTTTGTAGTATCCTGGTCCCTACCATGATCCCGCCGGTCCAGATGATCGGCGCTGTGCGAAAAGGGGGGGATGCATGTACGGCCTGATCCACCAAGCCCTGCGCGATCTCGCTGTTCTGCATGTCGGCGAAGAGGAATGGAACCGGATGCTGGAGAATGCGGGCCATACCAGGCCCGCCTGCATCGGGATGCAGTATTACTCCGACACGACCACAGTTCAGATGATCGACATGGTGGCCGACCGGCTGGGTCTGTCCTTTGACGAGGCGCTGACAGCCTTCGGCAGCCACTGGATCGATTTCGCCGAACAGACGAATTACGCGCGCATCCTGCGCATGGCGGGGGATGATCTGACCAGTTTCATCGACAATCTCGACCGGATGCATGCCACGATCCGCTCCAACATGCCGCAGGCCGACATGCCCCAGTTCGAGGTGCTGCAATCGGATGACACGGGGATGGAGGTGCGTTATCGCTCGACACGGCAGGGGTTGGCGCCGATGGTGCATGGCATCCTGCAGAAACTGGCGACCCGGTTTGACGAGCACGCGGTGATATCGCACAGGCTGATGGATGACGGGGCCATCTTCCGGATTGACCGGGTGCGTGCCGCATGACGACGCCCGAGGGCGACAGGCAGGCGCCGAAGGTTCGCGGTCTTGCGCTGGATGCGGCGGATCTGGACCTGCTGTTTCCCGCCCATCTGAAACTGGATCGTCAGGGCCGGATCACGGCGATGGGGCCGTCACTGCAGCGCCATTGGGGGCCGTCGATGCTGGGCCGCGCGCTGTTTGACTGCGTCATGCTGGAACTGCCCACAACGGCCCGCGATATCACGGCGCTCAGGCAGTATCGCCGCGCCATCATCCTGCGCCTGATGGGCGATCCGCCCCTGCGGCTGCGCGGGCAGGTCTTGGACCGGGGCGATGCGGTGTGGCTGCTGCTGGGCCATATCCCCGATATCGAAGAGGGGGCGGATGCGCAGCGTCTGGGCATCGCCGATTTCTCGCCCACGGATGGCACGCTCGACATGATGCTGGCCGCCGATATGCGCGCGGTGCTTCTGGCGGAAACCCGGGCGCTGAGTGTTGAGCTGGAAGCGCAACGCAATCAGGCCGAAGCCGCCAATCGCGCGAAATCGGCATTTCTGGCGAATATGAGCCATGAGATCCGCACGCCCATGAACGGCATTCTGGGCATGGCCGAACTGCTGGCCGAGACCGATCTGAGCGCGG